>DAIMDJ010000201.1:0-5469 GCA_036725905.1 Terriglobales bacterium | reverse complement strand
TTCAGAGCAAGACTGCCATTCAGATCGAGAATATGTCGAATCTGCTCGCAGTAGGTCTCTTTGCCGTAGGGTGCCAGACCCATGACTTTGCCTTCGTCTCCGTATTTCTTGTAGCCGATGAACTCGCAAATCATGGTGTAGAAACCGCCGAGCGAGTGCGGTAAGAAGACGCGATCGAGAATTTCAATTTTTTTCCCCTCACAGCGAGCCATCATGGTCGAGACGAAATCGCCCGAACCGTCATAGCTGAAGCCAGCGGCTTTTTCCCAGGGCGAGCAGTAGTATGCGCTCGCGATATGCGCAATGTGGTGCTCGAGGTGATGCTCCTGAAAACGGAGTTGCGCCGGATCAACGTCAAGCGAGGTGGCAATCAGCGAGCGCACGTCGCGCATTGCTTCCTTGTGCTGGCGAAGGCGGATGAAATTCAGAATCTTGGCGGGATTCGCAAGCGCGTACTGGACCTTTCGGGAGAGGTTGGCATCGCTGTCCTGACCGACGGCGACGTGATCAACATCCGTCATCTTTGCGCCCGCGGCGTCGAGGCAGGCTTTAATGGCGAGCGAAGGAAAGCCGGCATAGTGCTTGATCCGATTCAGGCGCTCTTCGGCAATGGCAAAAATTACTTCGCCATCCTGAATGATGGCGGCCGAGGCGTCCGCATGGAACATATTGAGGCCGAGAATCAGCATGAGGGAACTTGCCGGAGTTGAGAATTCATGAAATCTTGAAGGCCAACCTGTGCGGGCTGGCCGGAAGATCGCGATTCCACCGCTCGTAATGTGGCTATCGTGGTCGCCACGATTTCGGAAAATGGTATCGGTGATTCGCCGCCACCGCGAATAGCGCACGAAAAGGCTTCCCACTCGGCGCGATGGCCTTTGTCCTGGCGCAGGTGCGAGCGGATTATTCTCTGTCGTCCATTCCGCACCAGCTCCAGACGGCGAAAATCATCGAGCACTGCGACCGCTCCTCCGCCGAAAATCTCGAGTCGTTCCTTGGAGTAAGAGCGGTCGCCGTTAGCAAGATAGCTGATCGTCCCCTGCGATCCATTTGCAAATTTCAAGCTCAGGATCGCTTGATCGTTTGCCGCCAACGCGCGAGTGTGTACCTCGATGGGCGGAGTGTCTGCAAGAAAGCTAAGCAGGTCGATAAAATGGCACACCTCACTAAGAATTCTGCCTCCGCCCTGCTCGGGATCGTTGATCCAGTGATCCGGCGGCAGCGCTCCGGCATTGATGCGGTAGTGCATCGCCAGAGGCTCATGGATGTTTTCCACGAATAACTTCATCTCCCGAACCATGGGTGCAAATCGGCGGTTGAAGCCGGCCATTAAGTGAGCTTGGCTGGGGTTATACGCCTGAATGATTTCAGATAGTTCATCTTGATTAAGGCAAAGCGGCTTTTCGCAGAAGACGTGCTTACCAGCCTGGAGCGCCGCCACGACCTGCGGCGCGTGCAGGTGATGACGGGTGGCGATCACAATAGTGTTCACAGCCGGATCATTGATGATCTCAGCTTCATCCGTCGCGCAATATCGAAAGCTGAATTTCTCGGCTGCGTGGCGCGCGTGAGTGCCGCTCGCGGTACATATTCCAATGAAGTTCAACCCACTAACTTTCTTCATTGCTGGCAACAACGTGTTCATCGCGAAAGTACCCGCCCCCAGCACACCAAGACGAACTGGCTGGTCGGAAGCCGCATCAATGCGCTTCTTCCGGGAAACCACTTCGAGCCGCGTGTGCTGCTGCGCCGAGTCCGGATACGTGATCAGCACGCCAAGAAAAGGCTCGTTCGTGATGCTGGAAATAATTTCGTAGGCATCTGAAGCGCGCTCGATGGGCACACGGTGCGTGATCAGCGACTTCACGTCGACTTTGCCGTCAGCCAGTAACTCGAGAAAAGCTTCCATGTTGCGGTTTTCAGTCCAGCGCGCATAGCCGATCGGATAATCTCTGCCCTTCTGCTCGTAGACGGCGTCGTAACGGCCGGGACCGTAGGATCGCGAGACGCGGAAATCGAGCTCTTTTTCGTAATAGAGCTTGCGCTGGATGTTCATTCCCACTGTACCGACGGCGACGATCATGCCGCGGTCCCGAGCGGCTTCTGCCGCGAGGTTCACCGGATCGCTGCTCGGTGTTTCTGCTGTAATCAGGAGGATGTCGGCGCCTCTGCCGTGAGATTGATCGAAGCAAAGTTGGGCGAACTGAGTTGGATCGGTCGTCGTGCAATCCGCGCCCAAGTTCTTGGCGAGTTTAGCTCTGTCGGAAACAAGATCCATGCCGACCACCCGACACCCTGCCGCTTTCAGAATTTGTATGGTGAGCTGGCCAAGAAGGCCAAGACCGATTAATCCGGCGACCTCACCCAGCTTTGCCTCGGCTGTGCGGACGCCGTGCATGGCAACTGCGCCGATCGTGCTGAAAGCTGCTTCTTCGAATGAAACATCCGAGCCGTTTGGGATACGCGCCATCAATAAGCGCGGAATGCAGGCCATCTCAGCGTGCGTGGCATTGCCTGCGCCAGCACAGGCGACGCGATCGCCAACATTAATATCGGTGACGCTTTCGTGTATCGCAACTACCGTCCCCGCACTGCTGTACCCAGCCGCCAGCGGCTGGTCAAGCCGGCTGCGTACAGCTTGCACTGCGGAGAAGATCCCGTCGCGGCGGACTTTGTTGAATACTTCGCGAACCAGGTCAGGGCGTGCACTGGCTTTCTGAAATAGATTCTTGCCGGCAAATTGAGCCACCGCGCGCTCCGTTCCCGCAGAAACGAGCGATGCAGCAATGCGGACTAGAGCGCATCCAGGCAGCAGCTTGGGGGTGGGCACGTCAGCTACCGCTATTTCGCCGTTGTTCGCGTACTGGAGCACTTGTCTCATGCAGTGGCCGCCTGCCGCACGGGAATCACGCGAGACGACGTTGCGTCGAGAAAGCTCTGCATCCAAAGCTCGAGGGTTAGAAATTGCCAGATTTGCATTGACCAATCTTGTGCGCCACTGCGATGTTCGCTGATGAACCGGCGCACGGCTTGTGGGCTGAACAAGCCACGCCTACGCAGCCGGGAGTCAGAAAGAAGTTCGTCGGCCATCTCGCGCAATTCGTGGGCGAGCCAGTAGTCGATTGGCGCCGCAAAGCTCGATTTTGGCTGGCGTAGTACCTCGCTCGGAAGGACATCTCGCATCGCTTTGCGAAGGATGTGCTTAGTGACCGGACGGAAAAATCCCTTCAGCTTGGAAGCCGGGGGTACGTTCCAGGCCACGAACTCGGCCAGCTCACGATCCAGAAAAGGCACGCGAACCTCAACCGAAGATGCCATGCTCATTTTGTCGTTGTAAGTGAGATTGAGGCTCGTCATGAAAATCTTCGTGTCGAGGTACAGCATTTGATTCAGGAAGTCGGCGTGCCCAACGCGCTCGAATGCCGCACGATGCATCAGGCAAGGATCAAACCCACCGAGTTCGGCCCGGAAATCCCGTGAGTAAATTGATGTTTTCTGCTCGGCATTGAGATAAGTGCAATTCGTAATGAAGCGATCCGTCGCAGAAAGGAAGGCACTACGGCACATCTTCTTGAGCAAACGAACTGTTCCCTTGAAGGAAGAACCCCGCATGCTGGGGAGATTCTCAACTGTGCGTTGCACCACTCCACGTAATGCAAGCGGAATGCGCTGATAAGTCGCTCCCCAATAGTGCGCAATGTATTTGCGATACCCGGCGAGCAGTTCATCACCGCCCACTCCGGAGAGTAGAACCGTCGAAGTTTTGCGGGCTTCGCGGCACACGAGATACGCGGTGATGATAGCCGGGTCGGCCGTGGGCTCGTCCATGTGCCAGGTAAGTCGCGGTAGCAAGTCAGCTACATTCGGCTCGACTACGATGCGGTGATTCTCGCAACCGAACTGCTGCGCGAGACGTCTCGCAACGCCGGGATCATCCAGCGTGTTTTCACCGATCCGGTACTTCTTGGGAAATGTGATGGTGTAGGTTCTGATCGGCTGGCTGCTGGCCTGCGCCATCATGGCAACGATGCTGGAAGAATCCAGACCTGCGCTGAGGAACGCACCGACCGGAACATCGCTGATCATCTGCTGTTGGACCGAGCGGCCGAAACGCTCGCGAATCTCTTCGGCCAGCTCGTCTTCCGAGCGAGAATAAGCCGCATCCGCAGGGGGAAAGGTCAGATCCCAATATTGCTTGATCTTGAGCCGGCCCTCACGAAAAGTCGCGCAGTGGCCCGCGGGCAATTTGTGAATCCCGCGAAACATGGTTCGAGGATCGGGGACCCAGAGGAAGGTCAAATATTGGTGCAGGGATTGTGGATCAAGCTCGGCCTCGACACCGGGAACTTCCAGCAACGCCTTGATCTCAGAGGCGAAAGCGAACCGGTCTCCCTCATGGAAGTAATAAAACGGCTTCACGCCGAAGTGATCGCGCGCTAGAAATAATTTTGGCGTGCCGGAGCGCAGATCACAGATGGCAAAGGCGAACATGCCATTCAGCCGATTCACGCACTCCTCGCCCTCTTCCTCATAAAGATGAATGATGACCTCTGTGTCGGTTTCCGATGCGAAGCGGTGGCCTTTGCTCTGGAGTTCGCGGCGTAGATCTTGGAAATTGTAGATCTCGCCGTTGTAGGTAATCCAAACGCTACGGTCTTCGTTGCACATCGGCATGTGCCCGCTGGGAGAAAGATCGATAATGGCAAGCCGCCGGCTGCCCAAACCCATGTAGGAGCCATCGGGAAATCGTCGGCTCCAAATTCCGGCATCGTCCGGGCCGCGATGCGCTTGCACCGCTGTCATGCGCCTGAGCGTTTCATCATCACCGTGATTGACAATCCCGCTGATTCCACACATGGTCAGGTCTTGCCGATCCTCAGTTCGTAGATTTTTGCTTTGATGTGGAAGAACTGAATTCCCTGCAACACGCAATAAATCAGGCCTGGTCTGCCATCCAGAAATCCCAGGCGAAGGAAGTATTTGTAAAGAAAAAACAGAACGGGGGATCCGGGAACTGCAAAGAGTTTCTTGCGTAGCCAACGTCGGCGCTGTGCCTGAGTCGCAAACAGTGAAGGCGGAAGCTCGGTCGGGTTCCCATCCAGCCACACACTGGCTTCCCAGTTGGAGTAGTTATCGTGCTTTTGGATGTAGCGGGAGAGCGAGTCGCAGTTATGATGCAGCAGCGTATTGCTGAGCATCCCTATATTCCCGTCAACGATGACGTGCTCGTGCACTTCCATGTCGCACATCGAGTTATCCTGGTCCTTCAGACGGCACTCGAATCGGCCCTTCCCGCGACGAAAGAGAGGTAGCTTGTAGAAACCGGCATCGCTGTGGCGGAGCGCGCGTCCCAGAAAGAACATCTGCAGCGCAATGTAATAGCCGTCGAAGTTGGGGTCCTGGATCGCCTGGCTCATCTCTTCCGCGAGCTGTGAAGTGAGGGCCTCGTCGGCATCGAGAAGAAGAAGC
>DAIMDJ010000200.1:0-5596 GCA_036725905.1 Terriglobales bacterium | reverse complement strand
GGCAGGAGCGCTCCAGCCAGCAACTCAGCGAAGGCGCTGCGCCAGTAAACAATGACAAGGTAATAGGGGTTGGCAGCATACAGAGCGGCCGCGAAAATCGCGTCCGGGCGGGCGAGGTAGCGGCGCGCAAGCAGGAACATTGAGCATCCGGAGAGCGTGAGGGCCACAAATACGAATGCAGCGGGAGCCAGTTTCCATGGCAGCAATGCGCCGAGCAGTGCGCCGAGAAGCCACGAAATTGGCGGATAGAATATGAACCGAGCCTCTCCGTAGCCGAAATGAGCGAGCGCAGCCCAGCGGGGGTAGACGATCCCTTGTTTCCACTGCCCAAGCCCTTCCATCCACGAGTTCACGTGAAACTCGAAGTCGTGGCCGGAGGGAATTCCGAGGAAAAGCCAGGGGACGACAACGGCGAGAGCGGTGGCGACAATGATCAGCAGTGGGGCAAAAAGTAGTGATCCGCCGCGAGAAGCTGGATTGGGGCGGGACTGGGGCACGCCGCAAATCGCGGAAATGGTGGTTCTCCTGGTAAAACGACAGCCGTAGGATTCGACCCGGAGATTGATTGTGGCGTAAGCCGAGGAAATGGGCAAACTGCGGTCGGAAATTCTCGAATATTTAACGTGCGATTAACCTACCTGCGTGCGCAGCTCGCTAGACTGCAAATCATCAATGAGGTGGAACACGCCCCTCTGGGCACTGGAAGGCTCGCACGAGAGACGGCGTGCGGGCCTTTCGGTTTTCTTCAAAACTTTATGAGGACGCCACTTCTTCTGAGCTGCGCTGTTTGCGGAGTTCCAGCAGAAATTCTTCCTGACTCAGCGACTCGTGGCGACGCAGCAATTCGAGCAAGGTGTCCTCGGGTTCTTCTGCGCGCGGAGCTGGGTAATTGTCGCCGTTGAGTGCCGCGAGAGCGCGCGGAGTGATGAGCAATTGCGGCATCGTTCCGGGGCGGCTGGTAAGAAAATTAATGAAGTTTTCCACCTGCGCCCGTTGTTCATCGGTACGCGCGGCGAATTCGATGCCCATCCCAAAACCAGGGTGCATAACCCGTACCATGCCTTCTGCTTGTACTTCCATGCCTTCAGCTTTCAAGCAAAGGACGATGCCAGATCGCTCAGGAAAAGGCGACTCGGTTTCCACGTAGCATCCGCCAAGGCTCAGGTCGGTCAGCCTACATTGAGAAACCGGCTCGGGATCTTCCGGGGGAAGCTCGCGGGCATTGGCCGTGACCCATGCGCGAAGGTTGGTTCGCAAATTTTCAGACAGGTCAATGAAGCGCACGCCAGATTCGCCGTTCGGGTTAGCCCAGGCGACCTCTCCACGAACCTCTACTTCCATATAGGGGGCAGTTAGACTAAAGTGCGCGCTGATGCCCGCGAAAGGATAAAGCGGCTGGGCGGCCAGCACGTCCAATCCATCCTCGCTTAAATCGAGAAGAATGCCTTCCATCTGCGTCCCGCTTGGAACGCGGAGCTGTACAGGAACCTGAACAGGGACGCGGAATGAACGGCGGCGTTCGCGCTTGACGAGCGCCGTGGCAGCGCGAAGCGTGGCCAAAGCGTGCTGCTCAGAAACCGGTTTGTAGAGCACGAAATTGGCACCGGCGCCGAATACACTCCGAACTTTTGCCTTGTCGCTCAGAAGAGCGACAGTCACGGCGTGATTTCCCGAGGCCGCCTGGTATGCGTTCTGTAAAACTAAGGCGGCGCTATGGGGATCGTCGTAATCGACGATCACGGTGTCAAACTTCTGCTCCCCCAGACGGCAGATGCCATCGGGATAGCCGCAACTCTGCACCCCGAGGCCGAAGCCGGCCAGCACCGGCGTGAGTACGGCCACCGCTTGCTCGTCTTTGGAAACCAGAAGTGACTGGAGATTCATACGGCGATCATGTCCCCACAGATCGAGTTCCAGACTACGGCCAGCGTGGAGCGCGGGCCACGGGTTTGGCAGCCACCGGGCCTGAAGATGTCGATCCGGCTTTGGCGGCCATGCTGTTGGTCTGGTCGTCAACCTCCATGAGAATCGTGCCGTCGTCGTCGTCGTTCTCAGCCAGCAGAGGCGCGACCTCACGCAGCTTTTCCGCCGCCTGCTGCAGCGCCTCAATCTGCTTCCCCAACTGTGCGTATTTGGCTTGCTTGCGCCGCAAGACCTCGTGAATATCTTTCATACCACCCCCTGGGGCGAATTTAAGGACCAACGCGTGAAGCGTCAATTGGATTTGCCGGCAGTGAGATTACCGGGGTAATCACGGGGCGGGGCAGCGCAGGTCGAATTACGGCTCGAAGCAGATAAGAATAGTGCCAATCAGAGCCTTGGCAGGCGATCAGCAGCGCGGCTAGGCAGGGCCCATTTACCCTGGCCCAAAGTCGTCGGGACTTAAGTTTATGAAAAGCCCCGCTGAAAAAGCGGGGCTCAGAAGGGAGAGATATTTTGGTAACCGAGGTCCTGACTATGCAGCCTTAAATTTCCGCCGGACAAGTCCAGCAATTCCTACCAAACCGGTGCCAAGCAGACCGAGAGTACCAGGCTCGGGGGTGACGAAGGTATCTCCGCTAACCGCACCGTGTCCAATCTGCAACGTCACCGACACCTTATTGCCGACGGCATTGATGAACGTGATCCCGTTCAGCACCATGACGCTTCCGCTGGTAAACGACCCTTGAAACAGTGTCGTGCTACTGGAATTCGTGATGTCAATCGTGCCGCCGGTGAAGGTGAACCCGCCGGTAACAGCAGTCAGGGTACCGGTGGTAAGGCTTATTGTTCCGCCCGCTGGCTGACTGACACCGTTAATAGCAAAGAGAGCTGAGGTAACAGATATCGTACCGCTAGCAGCTGGGGGGACACCACTGAATGTGGCAGTTCCGGCAGAAGTGGTGCCAAAAATCGCATAGTCGGTTACGCTGTCTGCAAAAGCTGCTATCGGCAGAGCCAGCGCCAAAACGGCCAACAAAACTACTCTCCTCATAATTCCTCCGGGGACTTTAACTCGCACAAATACATAGCGAGGCTTATTGGACAGCGATTCCTACTTCTCAGCACCCGATATTCCAAAAGGGCCTGATTCTTAAACGGATGATTACAAGCAGCTTACCTGAACAATTTCCGCGCGGCAATAACTAGGAAGATGCAAACCTCTGCATAATTTCAACAACCCTTTGCAGCGATATGGACCCGAACGTGCGCTTACCCTAGCATTTTGGTGGTAGAGGTTTAGCACGAACGGGGGATTTACACGCGCGCGTTTGAGCAATATTCTCCCTTTCGAGCAGTTCTGGGGGAGGGCTGTTCGGGCGTCCCACGACTCTTAAGAGTCCGGGGCGCTTCTTATTTTGGGAGCCAAAATTTAACCTTCGTGTAGTGCTGCAGGCCCCAACCAGGCGCCGGCGTGACAACGCTAATTTTTTAGATTAGGATGCGAGCTTCACGGCATGTTGGGCGTCCATTGCCGTAGAATTTCTAAGAGGTAGCACCGCGAGGATCGTGGTGCCAGTTCTTCGCGACTGGATTTCCAGGTGTCCGCCAAGCTGCCGGAGTCTTTCCCTCATTCCCTGTATGCCTACGCCAGACCTGCCCGCTCCGGCCAAACCAAGCTGTACCCCAGCGGGTATGCCCTTGCCGCGATCGCTGATTTCAAGTCTGATCGCTTCTGGAGCCTGGGAAATACGAATCGCGGCGGTCGAACTGCCCGAATGACGATGAATGTTGGTCAAACCCTCCTGTACCACACGAAATATCGTGGTCTCGAATTCTGGCGAGAGCCGCCCCAAATTTTGCGGAATTTCCAAAGCCACCGGAATCTTGCTCCGCTCGGCAAATCCCTCGACAAACCAACGAATGGCAGAAGGAAGACCAGCCTCGTCAAGCAACGGCGGATGCAGCAAGTGCGAGATGGTGCGCAACTCCTTCGACAACTGCTGAACCAAATGCAAGCTTTCGGCGCAGGCACGAGCTGCGCCATGGTTAAGATTCGCACCATCGCGTTGAATGGTAGCCAAATTCATGTCCAGCGCCACCAGCATTTGGCCGGCACTGTCGTGCAGTTCACGGGCAATGCGACGGCGTTCTTCGTCCTGCAACTGCAAGAGCCGTCCTGACATGGTGCGGAGGTTTTCTTCCGCGCGTTTCTGCTCTGTGAGGTCGGTATTCAGTTCCAGGAACCCCAAAGGCTTGCCTTGCTTATCCGACCAAACCGACCAGCGGCTGGCGACCGTGATCCGCCGTCTGTCTTTTGTGGAATGGATCAGCTCACCTTGCCAACTGCCGGTGCGCAATATCTCGGACCGGATATCCGCGAAAGGCTGCGGAAACTGAGTTTTGAGATAGTCATCGATAGGCTTGCCTAGAACTTCCGCTCTAGTCCAGCCGTAAAGACGCTCCGCGCCCTGGTTCCAGTAAGTGATCCTAGCGTCCAAATTGCGCACGAAAATCGCATCATTGGCGAGGTCCAGGAGTTCGGCTTGCTCTTGCACCTGCGCGGTGCGCCGCTCGAGTTCAGCAGTGCGCTCGCTCACACGCAGCTCAAGTTCGTCGTAGACCTTTCGAAGCGCTTCCTCAGCTTGCTTGCGCTCTGTGATATCACGGGCAATCTTGGAAGCGCCCAAAACTCTGCCGTCGCTGCCCTTGACTGGCGAAATAGTTAGCGAAACATCGATCTGCTTACCGGATTTGCTCAGCCGGATACTTTCATAGTGATCAATTCGTTCGCCGTTTCTCAGTCGCTGCAAAATCCGGGCCTCTTCATCGTACAGATCACTCGGAATAATCAATTTGAGCGGCTGTCCTATAGCTTCGGCTTTGGTGTACTCGAACATGCGCTGCGCGCCCGCATTCCAACTGGTGATCATTCCGTTCAAATCTTCCGAGATGATGGCGTCATCGGAGGATTCCACCACAGCGGCGAGCCAGGCGTTCGCCTCTTCAGCTCGCTTCTGCGGGGAGATCTCAATGGCGCTGATCTCACGCTCGTGAGTCTTGGATTCTCCATTCGTTGGTGCCGATCTCTGGATTGGCGTCGAGCCGGAGGCGATGAGGTGCTGGGTTACCGATTCAACCGCGGTGAGCAAATCGCGGGCGACGTCAGATTTTGTGATGTATTCGCGCGCGCCAGCCTGCAGTGCCGCCGGGCGCATTTCTGTAGCTTCATACTGGCTGAGGATCAGGATTTCTGACTGCGGAACTTCTTTGCGAATGACGCGTGCGGCCTCCAGGCCATTGAGATGGGGCATGCCGATGTCCATTACAATGACGTCCGGCTTTAGCTCCTTTGCTTTTTGCACCGCGTCGCGGCCATCGACGGCCTCGCCGCACACCTCCCAGTCCCCTCGCGATTTCAGCAGCGATCGCACACCGCGCCGAACTACTTCATGATCATCAGCAATGAGAATGCGGACGGGCTGCATGCCCTTTTGGGCCTCCGGTCGTAAGCTCGTTTCCAGGGCGGCGGATAATTCGCAGATGCTAAAGACAGGACAGCTTGTAATGCTAGTCCCGAGTCACGTAGCCAACCAGAAACCATCGCTCAGGAGTAGCTTCTTTGGCTATACAGGATGTTATGTAAGTGGGATGTGAACAGGCTGTAGCCGTGTAC
>DAIMDJ010000199.1:0-5684 GCA_036725905.1 Terriglobales bacterium | reverse complement strand
TGGGTCGGACCGAGTTCCACCCGCAGAGATTAGCAGCGAGCCTTGGTCGGCGATGACAAGATTTTTCCCGCTAGAGCGAAATGGCGCTCTTCTCCGAGTGCATGCGGTAGTGCGCCCAAACAAGCCCTTGACAGAGCCGACTCCTTCATAGATGCACCACTACGCGTTTGGAAGACGGTGTCCTTGTCTGCGTCGGAGTCTCGGCGAACTTTGCGGAAATTCCGCGTCCCAGCCGTTAGGTTTTGGTTTGCCTCAGGTCGGAATTCGGAAGAGCACGGCACGGCTCGAAGCCGCACCCCAGGGAGACCCCTCGCAAAACGCAAAGGCCCAGATCAGTGCAATCCGTGGATCCAGTGCAGAGCATTTGTCCGGTAGATTTTGCGCAGAACGGTCTCCGGTAATTTCAGCCCCTGCACTTTCCTGCCGTCTTGCTCAAAGAGGTCATCCGTCGCGAAAAACCTCCAGTCGCGTGCATAGGCTGATTGCCAGTCTTTGAACGATTCTTCGGCCTTCGCGGTCGCGAGAAGATCGAGATCGGTGCCGTACAGAACGCGGTCCTGGTATTTGATCAGAAAGGCGCGGACTTTCTCTGGCGGGGCTAACATCAGGTACTCCATGCGTGCGGCTGTGTCCACGGCAAGGTTCGGGTAGCGGTCGAATCGGCGGGCGATTCCGTCGAGATCCTTCTCCATGCTTCCTAAATGCACGCCGACCATGCGAAGTTGGGGATTGCTGGCCAGTATGCGATCGCGTGCCTCCAGAATTGTTTTCTTCGCCGGGTAGCCAGCTTTGTTACCCAGATACCATTGTGGATTTTCCTGGTAGTAGGGCCACGAAGGATCGGATGGATCAGGCGGGCCCCAAGCGACGTCCGGTTCGGCAACATGCGACATGAGTGTCTTCCCGCGCTTGGCGATCTCCTGGTAAATAGGGGCGAACTTGGGATCATCGGGCATGATGAACTTGCCGTTGGGATCTTTGATCTCCATTCCGATATTCTTCCAAATCTTGACCGCGAGCGCGCCCTGGGCAAAGTTCTCATCCAGTTGCTTGATGGTTTCACTCTGGAAGGAAGCGTCATTGAATTTGTAGGGATCGAACGTCGTACACAAAGCAATGTGACCGCGGCTTGAGCGCACAAGGGCCAGCGCGTCGGCCACCTGAGGCTCGAGTCGCTTGCGGTAGGACAGCGTGTCATCCACGACCAGAATGTTCACGAGCGTAAGATGGAGCCGTTCCAGGAATGCCTGAAATGCAGGATCGGTTTTGAACACATGCACGTGCACGTCTATGGGCTGGAGTGCAGCCAGGGAGTTTAGAGCCTGTTCTGAGCCGGTTTCCTTGCCAGTTGCCGTATCTGCGAGGACGGGCCGTGAGATGACCCAAGCGGCGAAAGTGGCTAATAACAACAGAACGCTGATACCTGTAAGACTATTGCGAAATTTCATTCTGCTCCTCCGTTCCTCACAGCAGGATGGCCGGGATCCCGGTCATCGCGCAAAAGTCTGCCAATGCCGGATAGAGGTGAGGACCATATCCTAAACAGGCATATTCATTGGTCCAGCGCTGCAGAAGACACTCGATGTCGCAGTGGGCAGTTACGAAGCCATGCGGCCAGAAGGGTATGCCGCATTCGTTCAGCCGGCTTTCGACTTGTTCCGCCGGAGGCTCGAAGACAGTGGCGCGTGTAATCACCATCTGAAACTCCCCACTGACTCGTCCCAGACGCACGAGCACGCCCTCGCCAACTTTGCAAATTAGCCTCACCGACAGTCCGCCGGCTTCGCCTTCCGTCGGAATGCCGTGCTCCGCAAAACCCGCTGGACCCAGTTTCCCCGCCAGGGACGGCGGGCAGGCCCCATCACCGATGATCTTAATTTCCTTTTTGGCGACATCGACGTGCTGAAGGTCTCCATAGTAAACAGGCTCTGGGCTGAGCTTGGTGAGAAGCAGGACGGTCAGAGCAGTGTTGAAGTCGCCCAGCGTCGACGTCCCGTGACCATCTTCGAGCATCATGCTCTGCGCGAAACAGGTCGCAGCATAGTCGTCTCCGAGACCCGGAAAGGACTGAATGGTATAGAAATCAAATTTCTCGCGCTCGACAATTTCCTTCAGCGCGAGATAGAGACGGATGGAGCGCTCGTTGACTATGGACGGTTCCGGACTCTTGCCAAACAGCTTCTGCAAGCGCGGGGCGAGGCCGGCTATTTTGTCCCTGGAGACCGATTCAGCGGTCCGGATCAACTCGCTGGTGTCGCGCGAGTCGATATCCACACCAAACATGCGCATCCACTGTGATGGATCGGCTACTCCGCAAGTCTGGCCCATGCCTCGCCCACCGAAAGCTCCGATCGTGGATAGATTGAGCCAGTTTTTCATATGCGCAGCGCGGGCATAGCTCGCAATCTTCTCGACTGTCGCGGGATCATCTGCCATGCCGTAGACGAACTTATGGCGGATTCCGATTTCCAGAAGCCCACCATGCATCACCAGCCCGCCCACGGGGCGCCAGCCTTGCGAACCGGGATGCGTCCACAGCAGTACTCCCCTTCCGCTAGCAGCGTAGTCGCGGACAGCACCTACCAGGTGCGCAGCCCAGACCCAGCTTCCGGAAAACAGCACGACCGCATCCACCTGCGGATCGTGCTTCATCTTCCGAAGAGCCGCGATCGCTTCTTCCTTCGAAGCGACCACGACGTGATGCCGCACCAGCTTCAGCCCCGCCTGCATCAGCGCCTTCTCCGAGCGGGCAACGACTGAGTCATCAATGAACGGCGTTCCCATCGGGTCCTTCAATCCGTCCTTGTGAACACCGTAAACAATGAAGCCGACCGTGGGTTCGATCACGTAGCTCTCCTCAAGAAACCTTTGCCGCCTGTGCCTCTCGCACTCTGGCCAGACTCGAATACAGCAGCTGATACTGTTCCCGCTGTGACCGGTAGGACTCGGCAATTTTTGGGTCGGGATGAGTGGTGTCCGCTGTCTGCACCAGTTGCCCCATCGCTTCAAAGAAGCCGCTGTACATTCTGGCTCCCACTCCCGCCAGAATTGCGGTTCCGAGACAAACCGCTTCTCCACAGCGCATGCGATGAAGACGACACCCGGTCATGGCAGCGCGCAACTCAAGGCCAAGACGCGAGCGGCATCCGCCGCCGGTGACATAGAGATCGCTGAACGACCCAGCGACTCGTTGCAGAAGTTCTGTCATGTTGGCCAGTTCACAGGCGATGCCTTCGAGAATTCCTTTGTAGATGTCCGAAGTGCCCGTCGAAGGACGCAGACCGGCGATGACGCCCGTGGCATGCGGATTGAAATCGGGATTGCACGTTCCCAGCAGGTGGGGAGCAATGCACAAACCGCTGGGGTTGGCAGGTGCGCGGGCTTCCAATGCCGCACAAAAATCATCGAGGGATGAAACACTGCCGACTCTGTCCCCGTAGAGCAGGTGCCGAAACCATTCCAGCATGATTCCGGAAGGAAAGTACGCCAGCGTCACATAGCGATCAGGCACGACGTGACAATATGTATTCAAGTTGGCAGTGTAAGCCAGGTCATTGATGGCAGGCGCTTCGGAGGCGGCCAGCAGGCATTCATAGGTGCCCAGAGAAGCGGAGACCCGTCCCCGATCGACAACGCCCAATCCTAAGGCAGCGCACGGTTGATCATGGCCGCCCACCACCACTACTGTTCCGCTCTTCAATCCCAGCTCGCTTGCTACTGCCGACGAGAGTCGACCGACGACTGTGCCTGCTGGCACTGGCGTGGCAAACCGGTCAGCGGTTAACCGGCAGCCTGAGAGAATTTCTTCGGACCAGCACTTTTGGCGGACGTCGAAAGCAAGGAACCGGGATGCATGAGAATAGTCGATGTAAGGCGGTAGACCCAGCCGTGTCAGGAGATAGTCAGTCACTCCCAGGTACTGCGCAGCAGAAGAGAACGTGTCTTTCTGGTTCTCGCGCATCCACAGAATCTTCGGAATGGGATACATGGGATGTACCGCCAATCCGGTGATTTCAAAGATGCGCCTTGGCCCCAACGCCTCTGCCATCCAGTTCGCCTGAACCATAGCGCGGTTGTCCATATTCAGAATGGCGGGCGACACCGGCTGCCGGTTCTGGTTTACCGCAACGAACGTCTCTGCATGAGAGCTGATGGAGAGAGCTTCAATCGGATCTTCAAGCGCGCCATCTGCAATCGCTCGAGTGACGCTTTGAAGGGCATTCCAGAATTTCTCCGCGGGCATTTCGGCCCAGGATGGCTTGGGAATGTCGGGCGCGTACGAGTTGCTTCGCTCTGCAAGGATGCGGCCCTCGGTCGAGAGTGCGACCGCCTTGCAGCTGCTTGAGCCCATGTCAACGGCCAGCAAGCTCATTGGTTACATCCTTACGAGTGGCGTACTCGCTTTGAGTTCGGCATGGATGCGTTGCAACAACTCCGGAATATTTTCGGCTTGAAACACGTTTCTTCCGAAGAACACGCCGGCCGCACCGCTTTGCATGATATTGCGCGCCATCTCGACAGTCGCCGCGTCCGAACCTGCGCGACTTCCTCCCAGCACGAGGATAGGAATTGGACACGCTTCAACCACGGCACTCATGCTTTCGGGATCACCGCAATACTCTGTCTTGATAACATCGGCGCCAAGCTCGGCCGCGATGCGGGTGTGCAGCATCAGCCACTGAGCATCCCGTGCATTCTGAACTCCTGCGCCACGAGCGACCGATTCAACGATCAGGGGCAGGCCGAGATGCTCACACTCGCGAGAGACCCTCGCAACGCGCTGGATTTCGCTTCTTTCAAATTTCGCATCACCGCTGCCGATAACCATAAACGTGATGACCGCGTCCGCGCCTGCCCGGAGGGCGTCTTCCGGTTGTGCAACGAGGCAACTGCGAAAGGCGTCAGGAGGAAGCTTGCTGGCTGTGCCCATTGCGGTAGTCCAGTCAAGCCTGGCGGTGAGGCCTGGCAGGTTCTCCTGTGCCGGCACTTGCGCAAGCTCTCCAATCATTCCCAGGTTGAGAAGAAGGGCGTCGGTCTTGCCTTCCAGGAAGCGGCTAATCTGGCGCCGGGCATTTTGCGTCCCCAGAATCGGCCCGAGAACAAGCCCGTGATCGAATGCCACGACCAGGCTGCCCCGGCCGGGGCGGAGAACACGGCTAAGGCGGATGGTTTTCCCGTATCGGCTCACGGTAAGGGAAGTTGGTGAAACGATACACCAGGCGGAAAATTTAGACCCTGAACCGCAGCCTGTCAACTATACTCTTGAACAGAAATTCGTGATAGGTCATGATGACCGGGACTTTCAGGCATGACCGCTTCGCGAAACATGTCGTGGCGAGAGGGTTAGAAGCCAGGCATTTCGTGAGAAAAGCGCGCCCTGATGCCAAGGCCTAAGCCAGAATGGTAACTATACGTGATGTTGCCGGTGAGAGCGGCTTTTCCGTGACTACCGTTTCCATGGTATTGAACAATGGTCGCGGCGCTACTCGCATTTCTGGGCGGACCCGCAGTCAGATCTGGAAAGTGGCGCGGCGCCTGCGATATCGACCCAACCTGCACGCTCGCTCGCTGCGCAGCAAACGCACCCACACAGTGGGCGTGGTTGTCTTTGATCTCACCGACCCTTATTGCACACAAATCTGGCGAGGCATACAAAACCATCTTCGCCCTATGGGCCTCTTTCC
>DAIMDJ010000198.1:1022-5689 GCA_036725905.1 Terriglobales bacterium | reverse complement strand
CTGCCCGGAAATGTAGACATAGTCTCCGGCGTCCACACCGGGAGAATAGAAACGATTCGCAGATGCCGATGCCTGCGCGGGAACAACAGCACGCAATTGCTGCTGCGTCAGAGCCACTCCCGAAAGCAGAAATCCGGCCAGCAGCCATCGTATTAGATGGACGGTTCTCAAGCGAGGAACACCTTGCCTTTCTTACGCCGCAGCTTTCTTCTGGGCTGCGCCCAGAATTCCACGCAGCCTTTGCCCAACCACGATTTCTTCTCCGGGCTTGATGGTCATGGAAACGAGTTCGATGTGGTCGGGCTCCTTGCGTTCTTTTGGGTTCGGCTTACCTTCGCGAACCGCGGTCACCAGACTCGGATTGTCCGCCCCGAGCACCTCGATCACAGGATCTCCGCCACGCAATTCCTGCACGCAGTCGAACACACTGTATCGCCAGGCCGCCTGATCCCAATAGACCCGCAGCGTTGGATAGCGATTGCCATCCTGGGGAATGAATATGTCGGTTCTCACGCCAGGCACAGTTTCCACCAGCTTCCGGATGCGATCCACGCGCCCATTCCATTCGGCATAGAGCTTGTTCTCATCCAGACTGAGCCAGGTCTCGAGCGCCGTGAGGCAACCGATCACTTCTTCCTTTCCGACTTTCATCGGCCGGCACACGGCTCCCTCCCGCGGACTGGAATTCAGCAACGCCGCCTCGATCAGATCCTTTCGGCCGAGAAGCAAACCGCTGCACTGTGGTCCGCACAGTCCCTTGCCGCCCGAGAAGCAGTAGAGATCAATTCCCATCTTCGCGTAGAGCTTGGAATTGTCGACGGGAGGGATCCCGGCTGCGTCATCCAGCAACATGGGAATCTTGTGCTCCTTCGCAATCGCCAATTCTCGCTGGAGTTTTTCCCCGAGATCGGTGGTGTAGATCATGGCGGTGTTTTCGCTGATCGCGTTAATGAGTTCTTCCGGGGAGAAAGTGAGAACCAGCTTTGCGCCAGTCAGGCGGATGGCGCTGTCGAATGCGCTCCGTCCTCCCACCATGATCACTTCATGCTTCAGCCCGGTCGTATCGGGAAGTTGCCAGATGTACTTGTCATCGGCGCCGGCCATGCACGCGGCCGTGGCGGCTGCCATCGCGCCCGCGGCGCCAGAAGTGATGAATCCGGATTCCGCGCCCGTCAATTCCGATAAGCGCCTGCCCACCGCACGCTGCAACTCGAGCATGTTGACGAAATGCTGCGCTGCTTCCACCTGCGCTTGCCGAACTTCCGGAAATTCCAGCGATCCGCTCAGATAGGTCCACGTGCCTCGGCAGTTGATGACCGTCTTCACGCCCAGCCGAGAGTAAACATTCTGTCGCGGATCCTTACCGATCGCCGTGGCGGCATGGGCGTAAAGCTCGCGTGCTGCGATCTGGCTCAGCAGTGGCGCCGCCGCTAACAATTTCACAAATGATCGGCGGCTGGAAGTCCGGATACCCATGGGACACCCCCAAGAAATGTGGTGATAATACGAAGACTTGATCCCAAACTCTCAAAGAAATCGAGCTCTAATCCGCATCTGCGGGCAGAGGAATCCGCGACCGCACCGCAAGAATATGGGCCTCGGCTCCGGGTTTGTTCTGGTTGTAGAAGCCCACGGTGCAGTTGGGACGGAAGTAATAAGCGTCTCCCGCTTTGGCAGGATAACGGCCTTCGATACCGTCCTGCCCACTACCGGCCACCATCTCGCCAGCCCCGTCGAGAACCAGATAGATTTCTTCTGCCGTTTCGTGATGATGCGGAAAATTCGTGCCTCCCGGCGCAAAGTTCATCCAGAAAAGGCTGGTCACGACGTACGCTTGATCGATAGCATCGCGCTTTCCACTCCGCGGACCTACCAATAGCTTGTACAGGACCGACGTGGGGTGACCCTCGACGGTTTCCTCTTTGAGATCGTCCAGATTGACAATCTGAGGACGGGGCATTGCCGCGTGAATGGAAATTGATGGTGGGATTCTGAAAGCCATGATCAAGACCCGCAACACTTTTTCAGAGCTGTTCTCCATCGCATGCTTTACACCAGGAGGCAAATAAGTAAAATCATTGGCGTGCATCGCGTACGTTTGTTCCCCGTAATGCAGTGCGCCATTGCCTTGCAGAACGAAATAGATCTCTTCTTCACGATCGTAGAGGGCGGTCTGACAGCTGCCGTGTGCATCGACCGTCGCCTCCCCGAAACGGGTCACAGTTCGCAGAATTCGATTGTCTGTGTCACCTTCACCGAAGATTGGCTTGTAGTGGCAAGTCCAAAATGCAAGAGACCCGGCGTGCTCGCGTAGACCCGGAACGTACCGATGCAACCAGGTGGCATCGACTTTCCTGTCCTGAGCCAGCAAATTCGGCACGATCAGCAGAAACAGCAGCAGACTTCTCAACTTGATCCCGTAATGTGTGGCGCACGTGCTCGCCCGTTCGCCGATGTCGGTATACCACAGAAATTGCTTGACGCAAATCGAAATCTTTCGTTTTATTGGGATTCATTTCGCTTCGGACGGAGGCTGTGAGTTGAGGATTCAAGCGTGTGCGCCAGCGTCGACCATGGCACCAGGGAAAGGCGCAATCACCGCACCGCATCTTCCGCTCCCAGATCACGTCCGACATTTCGCATTAGTGTTTCTCCTTGGCTTACTCTCGCTGAAGCTTGGTTTCGCACAGGAGGGAAACCAGTCAAGTCCCAAGAATGCGGGATGTCACGTCGAGGCCGTGGACTACAAGGGATGGCAGGCTCAGCAACTTTCGAATCGATGGGTGCAATTGATCGTGGTGCCGCAAAATGGCGGGCGCCTCATGCAAGTGACTTTCGCCGGTCACCCCTATCTGTTCGTCAACCCTAAACTAGCCGGTAAATACTTCCCGCCCTCCTCGAGCCAATGGTTCAACTACGGGGGGGACAAACTGTGGCTCTTACCTGAAGGCAACAACGACGAACACCACTGGCCCGGCAGCTCTGACTTAATCGACGATGGGCAGTTCTCCTTTCGAAAAATTTCGGAAGGACAACAGTGCGAGATCGAACTTACCGGCCCTGCGGATCCTCAGACAGGAATCCAGTTTCAACGCACCATCCGCCTTGGCGGCGACTCGCCGCTCATACGCTTTCACGCCTCCCTGAAGAATGTAGCCGGGCACGTTGTCGAATGGTCCATGCAGTCGGTCTCGCAATACGAGACGTCGGACCCAGCCGCTCCCTCGGGCTTCAATCACGATTTCTGGACATTTACTCCGGCAAATCCATCGAGCGGTTATCTGAACCGCTATCACGTTCGCTTCGGTCCGGCAGAAAATCCCGCGGTTTCGGTAAGAGAAGACGGCCTGTTCACCGTGCACTACGTGCACATGGCCGCCGAACTCTGGCTCGACTCGACTGACGGCTGGCTCGCTGTCATCGACGGCAGCAGCAAGTACGCCATGGTCGAACGCTTTCAGTACGAGGAAAGCAAAAAATATCCGGGAAAGGCGTCCGTCATTTTTTGGACCAACGGTCCTGAGCTGAGATTGAACAATGATGGAACAGCTTCCCTGACTAAAGATTCGGATGCCGGACCTTATTACCTCGAAGCCGAACTGAATAGCCCGACGTACCGGTTGCGTCCGGGAGAAGCCTGCGACTTCGAAACGGAATGGTTCCCAACGCGAGCCGGGGACGAATTCCATGGTGCAACAGACGCCGGAATTCTAATTCACCCGCTTCGCGCCATCCGCCTTGGGAATGGCAAAATCAAAGTTTCCGGTTCATTCGGAGTGTTTTTCTCCGGTCGCCTGGTCGCGCATTTTTACAATGAACACGGTGCAAGCATCGGCACCATGCCGCTAGCGGACGTGAACCCAACTGAAGTAGTCTCGCTCGAAACGGAAATTCTTCCACCCGCAAAGCCTGCACGTCTCTCACTTCACCTTGAAGATGAAAATGGGCTGGACCGCGGTGCCCTCCAGGAACTGCAGATAGCCATGGGAGACAATCGCTGAATGAGCCCTTCCTGCAGGATCTTCATCCTGTTGTTAGCGGCTGCCGCGATGGGCAAGCCAACGACGTGGCAGCAAGGCGAGTCCCCTCTTACAGGCGTGAGCACCGTGAGCGAACAAGATTTGCTTGCCCAGCCGCCGGGCTCGAACTGGACGTCGTACAACGGTGACTACAGCGGGCGTCGTTACAGCAGCCTGCATGAAATCAATCTCAACAACGTCGCACAACTTCGCGCCGCATGGATCTTCCATCCCGGGAATTCCGAATGGCTCGAAGCTACGCCTGTGGTCATCCGCGGAATCATGTACGTCACTGCGGCGAATGACGTGTACGCGCTCGATGCCCGAACCGGACGTGCCTTGTGGCATTACCAGCGGCCGGTGAGTTCGGGCCTTCTCGACGATGCCGCAGCTCACAAAAATCGCGGTGTGGCAGTGTGGAAAGATTTCGTCTACACCGAAACCGACGACGCCCACTTGCTTTGTCTAGACGCTCGCTCCGGAAGCCTGCGCTGGGACGTCGCCTACGCCGACAAGACGAAGCACTACGGGGCAACAAGCGCTCCGCTTATGGTGAAGGGCATGGTGATCGTGGGCACTTCCGGCGGCGATTCAGGCGTGCGCGGATTCCTCGCCGCCTACGACGCATTGAGTGGCCAGCTGGTGTGG
>DAIMDJ010000198.1:0-1012 GCA_036725905.1 Terriglobales bacterium | reverse complement strand
CCGCCTACGATGCGATCACAGGGAACTTGAAGTGGCATTTGTGGACGATCCCCGGCCCGGGAGAACTCGGCTCCTCCAGCTGGCCCGGAGATTCCTACTTACACGCTGGGGGCACGACATGGATGCCCGGTACCTATGATCCAGAACTCAACACCCTGTATTGGACAACGAGCAATGCGGCACCCGATTTTGTCGGTGACTCCCGGCCCGGCGATGACCTTTACACCGCCTGCGTTCTCGCCATTAACCCCGATACCGGAAAAATAAAATGGCATTTCCAGTTCACCCCGCACGACGTGTATGACTATGACGCGAATGAAACGCCGGTGCTCGTGGACCTTGAAGACAACGGCAAGATCCGCCATCTTTTGCTGCAGGCGAACCGTAACGGCTTCTTCTATGTTCTCGATCGGACCAACGGTAAGTTCCTGCAAGCGACACCCTTCGTAGAGAAGATCAATTGGGCCACCGGAATCGACGCCTCCGGCCGCCCTGTACTGTCGGGCCGAATCCCGACTGCGGAAGGCACGAAGATCTGTCCCGGCATCAATGGGGCAACGAACTGGTTTTCCCCTTCTTACAACCCAGACACCAGGCTCTTCTTTGTGATGGCTCTCGAAAGCTGCAATCTGTTTTTCGCAAAGCCGGAATCATTCACAAAGGGAGCGACGTACTACGCCACGGGCACGAAGCGTCTGCCGGACGAGCACGCGCAGAAAATTCTGCTGGCTCTCTCCGTGCCCGATGGAAAGCGGGTCTGGTGTTATCCCCAGGTTGGACAGGGTGAGTCCTGGGCCGGAACACTCGCGACCGCCGGTGGACTACTGTTCTTTGGCGACGATGCCGGGTCTCTGGAAGCGGTTGAAGCCGCAACCGGCCGTCCACTCTGGCACTTCAATACCGGTCAGACCCTGTATGCCTCTCCCATGAGTTATGCGGTGGATGGGATTCAGTACATCGCAATCTCCGGCGGAAGTGATGTGTTCAGTTTCGCGCTCCCACACTGACCGGA
>DAIMDJ010000197.1:0-5713 GCA_036725905.1 Terriglobales bacterium | reverse complement strand
TCTTTTCGGCTCTCGCCGGAAGAAGACCCGCTCCAGAAAAAAGGGGCGGAAGTAAAGATGAAAGATTTGAAGGCGGTCTTCTTTGTACGTGATTTCAATGGCAATCGCGGATACCAGGAATCGCAGGCCGTCGAAGGCCAGCGGCACGGACGGCGCCTGGAAGTGACTTTCAGGGATGGCGAGAAACTCGTGGGTACAAGCGAGGCCTACAATCCTCAGAAGCTGGGTTTCTTTCTGTTTCCGGCAGACGGAAAAAGTAACAACTCACGGATATTTATTGTGAACAAGAACGTACAGAAGGTGAAGTTCCTCTAACTGCGGGTAGTGGTGCAGTTTGGTAAGGAAGCGAGCCAAAACGCGCGATTATTGCGTCGCAAGGCAACGACGCTTCGCGCGGCTCGCCCAGATCCTTCGCTGCGCAAAGAACGCTTGCTCAAGGATGACAATCAAACTGCACCACCACCTAACTGCGTCCGCCCGCACCCAGTTCGCGGACGATATCGTTGACGAACGCCTTGGCATCCCCAAAGAGCATTAACGTTCGATCGAGATAGTAGAGCGGGTTATCAATTCCTGCGAATCCTGGACTCATGCCGCGTTTGATCACCATAACGGTTCGCGCTTTGTCTACATCGAGAATCGGCATTCCATAAATCGGGCTGGCGGTGTCGCTGCGGGCTGCGGGATTGGTTACATCATTGGCGCCGATCACCAGCGCAACATCGGTTTGGGGAAAGTCGCCGTTGATGTCTTCCATGTCGAGGAGCTTATCGTAGGGAATGTCGGCTTCGGCGAGCAGAACGTTCATATGCCCCGGCATGCGGCCGGCGACGGGATGGATAGCGAACCGCACGGTCACCCCACGCTTAGTCAGCGAGTCGTAAAGTTCGCGAACTTTGTGCTGCGCCTGCGCCACGGCCATTCCATAGCCGGGTACCACGACCACGTGATTAGCTGCTGCCAGAATTGCTGCGGCTTCTTCTGCGGTTGCGCTGTGAACCGCTTTCGCTTCTGTTCCCGCAGCCGCCGAGGTCTGCACCTGCCCGAAGGCTCCGAACAGAACATTCGTGAACGAGCGATTCATCGCCTTCGACATGATCACGGAAAGAATGAATCCGGAAGAGCCGTCGAGCGCGCCAGCGATGATGAGCAGCTTGCTGTCGAGCACAAATCCCATTGCGGCCGCGGAAAGACCCGCGTATGAGTTAAGTAGGGAGATGACCGTCGGCATGTCGGCGCCGCCGATTGGAACCACCATGAGGACGCCAAACAGCATCGGAATGCCGATCATAAATGGGAATAATTGCCGCCCTTCCGGATGTTGAACCAGATAGATCGCGATCGCAACCGCAACTGCAAGTAGACCCAGATTTACAAAATTCTGGCCTTTGTACGTGAGCGGCCGTTGCGGCAGGATCTCTTGCAACTTGCCCGCTGCCATCAAGCTGCCAGTGAAAGTCAGCGATCCGAGAATTACCTCCATTGCGAGCACCGCCATCATGAAGCGCGGGACATTCGGACTCCGCAGATAAAACTCTGCCGTTCCCACTAGCGTCACGCACAGCGCGCCAAACGCATGGCTGAGCGCGGTTCGCTGCGGCACCGCGGTCATCTGGACACGGCCGAGCGGGATGCCGATGCCTGTTCCCAGCACCAGGGCGATGACGATCCATTTGTAATCGACAATTCCGTGGTGCAGCAGCGTGCCCGCAATGGCCAGCACCATACCGATCTCGCCGGCCCAGACTCCGCGCCGGGCAGTGCTCGGCGAGCTCATCCATTTCAGCGACAGAATGAACAACGCGCTGGCGATCAGATAAACGATTTCAATGATGTATTGATTTCCGGCGAAATCGGTCATGGCTTGGTGGGGCGGCTGCTTTTGAACATTTTCAGCATACGGTCGGTAATCAGAAATCCGCCCACCACATTACTGGTGGCGGCGACCACGGCTATCACACCCAGTACGGCAGAGAAGGTGCTCTTGTGTTCGCCGACCAGCACGATGGCTCCGAGCACCGCAATGGCATCCAGCGCGTTCGTGAGCGACATCAGCGGCGTGTGCAGCAGCGGCGAAATCCGGCGGATGACTTCAAAACCAATAAACGCCGCGAGCATGAAGATGAATAGTGCGTCGATTAAATTTGATCCCAAGCGACCTCCGAGAAAACTCTGCCTCGCAGGGTGAACAACAGAGCACGAATTCACTCCTGCCGCTTATCCTTTGTCATTCCGAGCGGCTTCAGCCGCGAGGAATCTGCTTTTGCAAGCGCTCCGGGCAATTTGCGCGTTCCTAGTCCCCGGCTTGCGACACTAACGCCGGCAGAGCGAAAAATTCCCGAACGCGTTCGTTAACCACTTCCCCGTCGCGCGTCGCAAGAGTGTCGCGAATGATCTCATCATCAACATCGAGCCGCAGCTTGCCATCTTTCACCAAGTGCAAAAGAAACGCAGTGAGATTACGCGCGTACATCTGGCTGGCATGGTAGGGCACTCCAGTCGCGATATTGATCCGCCCAATGATGGTCACCCCATGCTTCACGACGGTTTGCCCGGTCTGCGTGAGCTCGCAGTTTCCACCGCGCTCTGCTGCCAGATCAAAAATGACGGAGCCCGGCGCCATTCGCTTCACCATCTCTTCGGTCACGAGCACGGGTGACTTCTTGCCGGGAACGACCGCCGCGGTGATCACAACGTCGCTTTCCCCGACCGCCCGTCCCAGCAGCTCGCGCTGCCGAGCATAGAAAGTTTCATCCTGGGCACGCCCGTAGCCGCGGGCATCTTCGGCATCTTTCGCTTCAATTGGCAGCTCGATAAATCGGCCTCCCAAGCTCTGCACCTGTTCCTTGGACGCCGGTCGAAGATCATAGGCCGATGCTACCGCTCCCAGCCGACGGGCCGTAGCGATCGCTTGCAGTCCAGCAACACCCGCTCCAATCACAAAAACCCGCGCTGGCGTAATCGTTCCAGCGGCAGTGGTAAGCATGGGGAAGATTCTGGGAAGAGTATCGGCGGCGATCAAGACGGCCTTATACCCGCAGATGGTTCCCATGGACGAGAGCGCATCCATGCTCTGCGCGCGTGTGGTACGCGGCACAAGCTCAACGGAAAAAGAAGTCACACCGGTATCGGCAATCTGCTGTACCACCTCCACTGACCCAAACGGTCGTAAAAATCCGATCAGCGCCTGCCCTCGGCGCATCAATGGGAGATCTGCCTTGCCCGTTATGTCATTGGAACCGTAGCAAAGAACTTGAACGACAATGTCGGCCGAGCCGAATACGGCGGCTCGATCCGGCAGTACCTTGGCGCCCTTCTCGCTATAAAAGCGGTCGGGGTAGCCCGCTTCGCTGCCTGCTTCCGTCTCGATTACAACTTCGAAACCCGCTTTTAGCAGATTAGGTAAGACAGCAGGAACCAGGGCGACCCGCGATTCCCCGGGATAACTCTCCTTCGGCACACCGATAATCACGAAATTGTGGTCCTTTCCGGATCGTGGGACACATTCAAACAGGATAGGTTTGCAGATTTGACGAGCACGCGCATGAGAAGAAGTCTTATTGTAACTGTTTCGTTCTAGGAGTTTTGCTCCAAGGTCTGTAGCAAGGGTTCCGAGACAAAGCACCTCCTTTTCCTGAATGCAGCCATGGGGAAGGGAGCCCTGCATTTTGACCATCACCCCCTTGCAAGGGAAGCTGATCCTCTTTTACAATGATAGTGGACTGATTTGGTCCTATTTAAGGCCGGAATGATCAGACTGAGCAAACTCACGGATTACGGGCTGGTTTTAATGAGTTACGCCGCCAGAAACAAGGGCCGGACCGTGCATACGGCACGTGAATTGTCCCTGGAATCAGGGCTGCCGCTGCCGACCGTGAGCAAGCTGCTGAAGCTGCTTTTGCAAGCTGGGTTCTTGGTTTCACATCGAGGCACTAACGGTGGTTACAGTCTGGCGAGGGAGCCAGAAGACATTTCGGTCGCCGAAATCATAGCTGCGCTGGAAGGACCAATCGCCCTTACGGAATGCAGCACAGATATTTCCGGATTGTGCGACTTCGAGCGGGGCTGCCCCATCAAAACCAACCAGCGGATCATCAATCAAGTAGTGCGAGGGGCGCTGGAAAAGCTGACATTGGGTGATCTCATCCATCCTTTGCAGCTCATCGCGATAAAAGATGCCAGCGGCAAGCTGGTGCCGAGTATCAGTTTAATTTCTGGGAGCACGCAATGAGTACCAACATCAACATGATTCGAGATTTGGCCGAGCGAGAATACCAGTGGGGCTTCGTCACTGATATTGAGGAAGAACGCGTCCCCAAGGGCTTGAATGAAGACGTCATTCGCCTGATCTCGGCCAAGAAGAACGAACCGGGATTCATGCTCGAATGGCGGCTGAAGGCTTACCGGCACTGGGCGTCGCTGGAGAAGGCGCAAGCTGAGCCGAAGTGGGCCAACATCAAGTATGCTCCCATCAATTATCAGAATATTTCCTATTATTCGGCTCCCAAGCGGAAGCCAAGTCTGAAGAGTCTGGAGGAACTGGATCCGGAACTCCTCCGGACATACGAGAAACTTGGCATTCCACTCGAAGAACAGAAGCTGTTCGCGGGTGTGGCCGTCGATGCGGTATTTGACAGTGTGTCGGTGGCGACGACTTTCAAGGAAAAATTAGCGGAGATAGGCGTTATTTTCTGCTCGTTCTCGGAGGCGGTTCAGAAGCATCCCGAGCTGGTGCAGAAATACCTGGGTACAGTAGTGCCCTATACTGACAACTTCTTCGCTTCGTTGAATGCGTCCGTGTTCACTGATGGGTCGTTCGTTTACGTGCCAAAGGGAGTTCGTTGTCCCTTGGAGCTTTCCACATACTTCCGCATCAATGCGGCGGAAACCGGGCAATTCGAGCGCACGCTGATAGTTGCGGACGAAGGCTCTTACGTCAGCTACCTCGAAGGCTGTACGGCGCCCATTCGCGATGAAAATCAATTGCACGCGGCGGTGGTTGAGCTGATCGCATTAGACAACGCCCAGATTAAGTACTCCACAGTTCAGAACTGGTATCCCGGTGATAAAGAAGGCAAAGGCGGCATCTTCAATTTCGTGACCAAGCGCGGCAAGTGCCAGGGTGTGAATTCAAAAATCTCCTGGACACAGGTCGAAACCGGCTCCGCAATCACCTGGAAGTACCCAAGCTGCATTCTGCAGGGCGACAACTCGGTAGGAGAGTTCTACTCGGTCGCGCTGACCAACAATTATCAGCAGGCCGACACGGGCACGAAGATGATCCACATTGGCAAGAACACCCGCAGCACGACGGTCTCGAAGGGTATCTCCGCCGGCCACGGGCAGAACACGTATCGAGGGCTGGTGAAGATCATGAAAGGCGCTACCGGCGCGCGGAATTACACGCAATGCGACTCGCTGCTGATCGGCGACAAGTGCGGCGCGCATACATTCCCATACATCGAAGTGAGGAACTCGACCGCCCGGATGGAACATGAGGCTTCCACGTCCAAGATCGGCGAGGACCAGCTTTTTTACCTGCGGCAGCGCGGCTTGAAGGCGGAAGACGCAGTTTCCATGATCGTCAACGGCTTCTGCAAGCGCGTGTTCCGCGAATTGCCGATGGAGTTTGCCGTTGAGGCACAGAAGCTGCTGAGTGTCAGCCTGGAAGGCAGTGTCGGATAAAAGATCAAGAGGAATAGGAATGAGCTTA
>DAIMDJ010000196.1:0-5718 GCA_036725905.1 Terriglobales bacterium | reverse complement strand
CGGGAACTCGGAAACCAAGATTGCTCTGAACACGCGCTGAGACCACGCCAGTGAACGCGGGATCTGCCCCGGACGACGAACCTATTTCCACTACGCGAACCAGCTCCGGCTGTGTTCTTGGGTCTAACTCCTGCTTCTGACCGCAACCAGTCAAGCTGACTGCGAGGCCGGTAACGACTAGAACCAGGGCGGAATAACTGAAATTGATCCGATTCATATGGCTTTTCCTTTTCTTTGTGAGTTTGATTATGGGAGCCAACCGCCGCCGAGAGCGCGATAGGAGCCGACCGCTGCACGCGCCGCACTCTCTCGCTCTTCAGCCAACTCGTTCTTGGCGACAAGCAACTGACGATCCGCGTCGAGCACATCCGTGAGTCCGATGACGCCTGCAGCGTAGGATTCTTCCGAGCGGTCGCGCACGCGCTGCAATTCGTCGATTTCACGGAGGATTTCATTGCGGCGATTTTCCGATTGGACGAGAAGACTGAAGGCGTCTTCGACATCTTCGGCCGCGTGCAGGACGGAGCTACGATACTGGAGCAAGGCTTCGGCATTGGCGCCTCGCGCTTGCGCCACTTCTGAGGCGACACGCCCGAAATCGAAGAGTCTCCAGCGCAGACCTACAACACTGACAGGTTGAAATCCTTGCTGCTCGAAAAGATGAGCGGGTGCCAGCGCTTGAGATCCGACGATTCCTGAAAGTGAGAGCTTTGGATAATACTCGGCAAGAGCCTGACCAATGCGAGCGTTCGAGGCAGCAACCGTTCGCTCGGCAGCGATGATGTCAGGTCTCCTGCGTAATAGATCAGTGGGCGTGCCGAAACCGGAGATTTCCGGTACATCGGGAATGTTTGCGACAGGGCTCAACTCCGCTGCGTACGTTCCCGGCTGGGCGCCCATCAGAACGTCTAGCCGGTTCAGCTGTGCTTCGAGAGAGACTGTGAGCAGCGGAATCGTCGCCTTCGCTTGCGACAGCAGCGCTTGGGCCTGAGCGAGTTCGCGGTCGGAAGCGACGCCTGCATCCCTGCGCTGCTGCACCAGTTCGACGAGATGGCTGTCAGTGGCGATCTGGTCTTTGGCGAAGTTTAAGCGCGCCTGTGCGCCTCGTACCTGCATATAGGCATCAGCGGCTTCCGCGGCAACCGTGATGCGGGTGCCTGTATGGGAAGCTTCGGCCGCCTGAGCCTCGGCGGTAGCAGCCTGAGCTCCTTTCTTCAAACCGCCGAACAGATCCGTTTCCCAGCTGGCCATGAATCCGAGATCGTAGTAGTTCTGTGAGCGGTTATAGCCGGGCGCGTGTGAGGCGAGACGGCCCGTCATACTTTCAGTCGACTGGTACAGTGTGGTCGTCGAAGCGTAAAGGTTTCCTGATGGTAAGCGCTGCGCTCCTGCTCCCCGGGCAGCGGCATGCGCCTGTTGCACCCGTGTCATGGCAGCGGCGAGGTCGAGATTCTGGTCCAGCGTGCGCTTCACGATCCGTGTCAGCTCGGGATCATGGAAGCCCGTCCACCACTGGTCCAGGGGCGGTGCCGGCAGAGAGGTGGTACGAGTTTCGATCGAGGGGGCATTGTGAAACGCCTGCAGGTCCACAGCTGGGCGATGATATTTCGGCCCCACGGCGCATCCGCTGAGGCTCGCGCCGAGAGCGAGCGCAAGGCTCATTCGTAGGATGAACTTCCGAGCGTCGGGCGAGTCTTTGTCAGACAACATTAAGCAGTTCATTCCTGTGCTCCACTACCGCGCAATCTCCGGGCAACCTGTTTCAAAATCTCATTCGTAAACACACCACAGCCTCGGAATTTGGCCCCCAGCTTCATCAGTTCCAGAAGCAGCTCTTCCCCTTGTCGGCTGATCGTCGTTAGGTTTTGCAGATCGATGACGAGTTCACGACCGTCAAGTCCCGATCCCGCCCTTTCGCAGGCGGCTTTCAGCTCATCGGACCACGGCGGGACGAGCCTACCCTCTACCACCAGCCGGCGCTGCTTCCTTCCTTCAACAATCGAGATCTTCAACATGCTGTTTTCCTTTGCGGTCGTGAAGCCACTTGCATTTGCGTTCTGGCTGCACGACTCAGTTGTTGGCCTGTGACTCGGTTCTTGCGTCGGGCGCAGGCCTCTTCCGCATTTGGACCTCAGTCCCTCCACTCTCAAATGAGACCTCGTCCATCATTCGCTTCACCAAATGGATGCCGCGTCCGTGGTCCGCATTCAGACCTTCCGAGTCCAGCGCATCGCGAACCGTGTTCGGATCAAATCCTTTTCCTTGGTCCTTGACAGTCAGCAAAACTCCCTTTCCTCGTTCGCAGCGACAGTGAATTTCAACCAATTTCTGAGCGTCCTTTTCATTGCCGTGAATAACGGCATTGCTTAGAACTTCCCGAAGTGCCAGTTCGACTCCGAACTCATTGCCCTCAACGCAGCGGGATCCTTCGATCATTCGCATCAGTTGATCCACGAGAGGCGAGATCGCTTCGATTTCGCTCGGCATCCAAGCGTCGATGGTCATCGAGGAGGGACGCGTGTGTATGCCAACGCATGTTGGTGGTGGCGCCGGTCTCGCATTCACAGGGCGTGTAGTATTCATGAAGAGCCTCCCGATCAGCTGCGCGCCAGCCAATGGCTGTAGCGTACGGAATCGAGTCGTCCGAAACCCTTGTGCTGACGGAGCACGCGATACCACTTGCTCCACTCGCGGGCGAAAGTGAGAATCTGATCCATAGCACCCTCCTTCTCATCTGCTTTGTGTTCGGGCGACAAGAGGAAGGGCAACGCGGATGCCAAAGCGAGGTGCGCCAGCGCATCAGAGCAACTCGTTGATTTATTTGGAAATAGCCGCCAGCGTGAGAGGACTCAGATGGAAGTGTCAACGTGCCAGTGCCAGCGAGTTGGTACCCTGCCAGTTTCCTGGCACTGCCAGAAAACGCATTTGGAGCGAGCGCCTCTCGGAAGAAAACAGGTAAGGACGACTACGAGGAATGACGTGAGATGCCGAGCTTGCTCATTCTCAGCTGGAGGGTGGACCTTTTCATTCCGAGCTTCGCCGCTGCGCCCTTCGGACCTGCCACGACCCAATTGGATTGTTTCAAGGCTTTGAGGATTTGTTGACGTTCTGTCTCTTCGAGCGTGTCGCGAAGCCCGCCATTTGTCGATCCCTGAGCAGAACCCTTTTCTGCTGGAGATGAGGGTTTGGAAATCTTCAGGTCTGCCACATCTACCTTGAGCACAGGTCCGGTGGAAGTAATCACGGCGCGCTCAATGACGTTTTGGAGTTCTCGTATATTGCCAGGCCAATGATATCGGGAAAGGGCTTCCATGGTGGCGGAGGAGATCGTGTCAATCGTTTTGTTCATTCGCTTGGAAAACTGCTGCGCGAAGTGGCGGACCAGGAGCGGAATATCGCCGTGGCGCTCGCGAAGTGGCGGGACCTGGATTGGGAAAACATTCAGCCGGAAGAACAGGTCGGAGCGGAATTTCTGTTCGGCGACCATCGCTTCCAAATCGCGGTTTGTGGCAGCAATCAATCGAGCATCGGTGCGCAGCGTCCGCGAACTGCCCAAGCGTTCGAATTCCCGCTCTTGTAGCACGCGCAGCAGCTTGGTCTGCAATTCGAGGGGAATCTCTCCGATCTCGTCCAGAAAAATCGTCCCGCCATGGGCCACTTCGAAGCGGCCGATGCGTTGCGCGATGGCTCCCGTGAAAGCACCTCTTTCGTGTCCGAAGAGCTCGCTTTCCAGCAAGCCAGTCGGTATGGCAGCACAGTTGAGTTTCACGAAGGCCTTTGATTTCCGCGGGCTCAAATCATGAATCGCGCGCGCGATGAGTTCCTTCCCGGCGCCGGTCTCCCCGTAGATCAGCACGGTGGAATCTGTGGGTGCCACGGTTTCCACTCGCTTCAGCACTTTGCGCAGGGCCGAACTCTTCCCGACAATCTCTGCGAAGTTCATCTCCGAGCGGATTTCTTCTTCCAGATAGAGCTTTTCCTGCGCGAGTTTGTCCTTCAGTTCGGAGATCTCACGGTAGGCAAGGGCGTTTTCGATGGCAATTGCGATCTGGCCCGCGGCCTGGCTGAGGAAATCGACGTCTTCGGCCGTGAAGGTTCCCTCTGTTAAACGCACAATCATCAGGTCCCCCAGCGCACGGCCGCGATTCACCAGCGGGATAAAACATGCGCTCTTCACGCTTTCCGCCGCTGCGAGTCTGTACCCCTCGCCGCCGCCGGGCCAACCGATCTCGTCAACCGTGGCGACCATCGGCTTCATCGTCTCAAATGCTCGTCTGGCGGGATCGTCCTCGGGCAGAGTGATGATCACCTCCTCCTTGGCGAAGCCCTTACTGACGGGCGCATCGAACGCATATAGCTTGAACGTACCCGCTTCTTGGCCGGGCAACCAGATCCCGGCTCCATCGCAGCGCATAACCTCGCGAAAGTTGGCAGAAATCGCGCGCAGCACTTCGCGCAGGTCGAGATTCGAGGTGATACGGCTCGTCAGGTTCAGGAGCAATTGCAGGCGTTCGTTTTGTCGCTGTAAGCACGCCTGTGGATCTTGCGCCAGCCCAGGAACCAAATTGTCATCACCACTTCCGCTCATGTAGTTTTCGAAGAAGGCGACCCGTTATTCGACAGTGTATCTCAGAACAGATGATGGAATCATTGCGCGTCAGGTCGCAGAGTCCTCAGCCAGCGCGCCCGATCACTCAGGGGAATTGACTGCCGGGAGCACTCGACATTTTCAACTTCGACAGCACTGAAGCCCGACTTCGGCGACTCTGCCGGGCCTGAGCGTACCGCAGAGGTTGGGAACCCGTGCGGATGAGGTTTTTGTATGACATCAGCAATTGCAATCTCATGTTCACCCGCGTCGCGCCGCCTCGATGGTGGCAACGTCGATCTTCTTCATCGACATCATCGCCTCGAACGCACGTCTTGCCTCAGCGCCACCGGCCGCAAGCGCATCGGTCAGCGCACGTGGGGTGATCTGCCAAGAGAGGCCCCAGCGGTCCTTGCACCAACCGCACGCACTTTCCTGGCCGCCGTTGCCAACGATTGCATTCCAGTAGCGGTCCGTCTCTGCCTGATCGTCCGTTGCGATTTGGAAGGAGAACGCCTCGGTGTGCCTGAACGCCGGACCGCCGTTGAGGCCGAGGCACGGAATGCCGAGGACGGTGAACTCCACCGTTAAGACATCGCCCGCCTTGCCGCTCGGGTAGTCAGCAGGCGCCTTGTGGACGGCGGTCACTTCACTATTCGGAAAGGTGGCAGCATAGAAGCGCGCCGCGTCAAGTGCGTCCTTGTCGAACCAGAGGCAGATCGTGTTTTTCGATTTCATAGACGTGTACCTGGTCTCCCTGTGACGGAGGCAAGTTCAACCGTGCCCCGACCGAATCATTGCGAGAATATCACCTTAAGGCGCGCGTGCCCGTCCATATGGGCGAGGGACCGCACTCGCAGCAGTCTCGCTCTTTGTCGGTGGAATTGGCATCATGAACATCACGCTCGTGGCCGTAACCGAACGAACGCGGGAAATTGGAGTTCGCCGCGCTATTGGCGCGCGGCCCAACTCAATCTGGTCGATGCCCTCCGCTTCGAGTAGCACGCAGACAGCGGTCAGTTGTGAAGATGGTGTGAGCGAGGTGTGCGCCCAAGCCAGGCGCGCTCCGTCAAGTTGGTCAAAGGCTAGTCGTCTGAAGGGAGAACTCACTGAATTCGCGCAAGTGCTTG
>DAIMDJ010000195.1:0-5745 GCA_036725905.1 Terriglobales bacterium | reverse complement strand
ACTCGTGAGTTGAGCGGGAAAATGCGCTCCACGCCCTGACCGAAGCTGATTTTGCGCACCGTGAAGCTGGCTTGAGGACCACGGGTGCGCGCGATGACCACGCCTTCGAAAGCCTGCAGGCGCTCTTTGTCGCCTTCTTTGATCTTCACATGAACGCGGATAGTATCTCCCGGAACAAAGTCAGGAAGATCGGTTCGTTTTGACTTGGCCAGCAGTTTCTCTATGATCAGATTCGTCATGGTCGTGTCCCTTCATTCAAATCTTTTCAGTCCCGCTCTTGATCCGCGCTAGCAATGCCTTATCTACGTCGTTCAGTGTGGCCTCACTCAACAGATCGGGCCGGTTCCTGATGGTCTTCTTTAGCGCGATAATCCGCCGCCAGCGGCGTATCTCCTCGTGGTTCCCAGAAACCAGCACCTCAGGAACCTGCATACCTCGAAAATCCGCGGGCCGCGTGTAATGCGGATAGTCAAGCAGTCCGCCGGAGACACAGGTTGAACTCGGACCATCGCCACTGCCCGGTTCAGTAGCGCTGAACGATTCCTGACGCGTGGAAGCCTCGTTGCCCACCGCGCCTGGGATCAGTCGCGTAACCGCGTCCGCGATCACTGCCGCGCCAAGCTCGCCGCCGCTCAGGACGTAGTCGCCGATCGACAATTCGCAATCCGCCAGATATTCGCCGACCCGCTCATCCACGCCTTCGTAGCGGCCGCAGATCAGAACCATCCGCTTGAGGTTCGCTAATTCCCAGGCAACCTGCTGGTCGAAGCGTTTGCCCTGAGCTGAGAGCAGAACGACATTTTGCTTCGCCTCGCAGCGTTGGTCCAGTGGAAGAACATTCAAACTTTCAATACATTCAAAAATCGGTTCCGGCTTGAGCACCATGCCTTCGCCGCCGCCGAATGGGCGATCATCCACGGTGCGGTGTTTATCGTGCGCGAATGCCCGCAGATCGTGAACTTCGATCGTGACCAGGCCCGCTTCCCGCGCCCGCCGAATGATGCCGTAGTCCATCGGTCCGTGGAAGAAATCTGGAAAGATCGTAACGATGTCGATCTTCATTGCGGACCTAAGACTACGACCACAGAGAGGCACAGAGTATTTTGCCTCTGTGAACCTCTGCGGTTACTTTGTTTTCGTGCGCAACGGGGCACGCTGCGCAAGCTTCTCTTCTGCCGTCAACGGCGCGTTTACCTCGAGCAGCCCTTCGGGCAATGACATCCGAATCTGCTTGTGCGAAAGATCTACCTGCTGGAGATAGGCTTCCGCGTAAGGTATCTCGTATTCCTTTGATCCCGCCTTTACAACCAGCAGCGGAGCTTCGCCTGCGCCGAAACGTACTTCGCCAATGTTCCCCAGTTCGCGATCTCCATCGAAAACCGTACATCCGATCAGATCGCTGAGATAATTCCAACCCGGCTCTAGCTGTGCGCGCTGCTCGCCCGGCACCTGCAATTCGCAACCGGCAAGCTCTTCTGCTTTGGAAATTGAATCAATCTCGACAAATTTCAGGATCAGTTGGCCTTTGTGCGGCCACAGATCTTCAATTTCCAACTCGCGCCGGGAGCCATCTTCGGCAAGGCTCCACAGATGCATTCTTTCGCGAAACCGGTTCGGCACGTCGCTGTGTACTTCAACTGCAACTTCCCCGTGCCGGCCTTGGGTTTTGAGCACGCGTGCAAGAGTGATGAACTCACTAGTCATCCTTCACTCAACCATGCGTCGCTCGGCCGTGACTCGGCTATTCCAGAATCTCCAATTCGTAATGTTTCCCGAATTTTAATTCTGCCGCCGCCAGCAACGTCCGCATGGCTTTGGCCGTCCGCCCTGACCGGCCGATTACTCTTCCCATATCGCTCTCGGCGACTTCCAGCTCAAGGACCAAGATCTGATCTTCTTCCACTTGATTAACCAAGGCCTGGTCAGGCGCATCCACCAGGGCTTTGGCGATCTGCTCGATCAGCGCACGCATGTCCCCACTCTGCTCGCTCATATCCAAATCCTCGATGGTGGGTTGAAATCTTGGCTGCGGAATCAGGAAACAGAGCCCGCGCTGGCCGGAGCGGGCAGGGACACAATCTTGCTGACACGGTCAGACATCTTCGCGCCCTTTGAAACCCAATAATCCACGCGATCGCGCTTAAGCTCGACGCTGGCAGGACTAGTACGCGGATTGTATGTGCCGACCACCTCAACCGGCCGCCCGTTGCGCGCGCGCTCTTTCTCAATTACGACTACACGATAATGCGGTTGTTTGCGCGCACCCCTGCGCGCCAGACGAATCATCAACACAGTTATTTCCTTGCTCCGGAAGTCTCCGGCAGAGTAATGACAAACTCTTATTATGCCGGAGGTTAGCTGGGATGGCAAGGTGTGTGTGGCAACATGGAAGAGCCGCAGCGGGCGAGCTTAGCGTCCCAATATCTGGCACCGAGTTGATGGATGCAGTGTCTCACACGCAGTCCGGAGCACCAGTCGGGGTGCGTTCCCTCGGATTCGCCGCAGATGCTGTACGGTTCGCTTTGGATCTGCTTTCGCAGTCTCGCGCAGAAGCCAGCCCAACCCTTTTTGCACCATGTCGTCTGGATCATGCAAGAGTTGGATGGAGAGTCTTACGATTTCTGGGAAAAACATTTTTTGCCGCGTCCCTTGAATTAACGCGACGCAGGCCGCCCTCCGATGCCAGCGGTCCGGAGACTTTGCACAGCGGAAAACGTTTTTGGCTCGAGCCGGTTTTGTGGCAATCATCGGACCGATGAGATAGTGCACAAGAGCATCGTGATCCGACCAGTTGCTGATTCGGGGTAGCCAGGATTTCAACAAGCTGAACTCGGGATCGCCGAATTTGTCGGTCAGGTCCTCCAGCAGGAATACCGCGGCGTTTTTGTCCTCGTTTATATCGCCATTGAATAAATTGTCCGCGACTTGCAAGAGGAACTTGAGGTCAGACTGTTTGAGGATTTCGCGCCGTTTGTGAACTACAGCTCGACGCAGATCGCCCGTACGCCAGCCGTAGGATCTGATCTCTTCCTTGAAAAACCGCTGCGCGGTCTGGGCATGCTCGGCGGAGCCGCCGGTTTTCAGCATGCGGCGGATTTCCTGGGCTGCGGTAGCAGCGGCCGGTTTGCGACTGGTAAGCATCCTGTGCGCCCCACCCCAATCTCTCGCACTCCAGAATGCCGGCCTTCTTAGCCTTATTCGTGCGCAACCGTTACCCACTTCCGCTCGCGCGCGCTCTCCGCGATGGCGTCGCACAAAATCAGTTCTTCGTGCCCGGTTTCGAATGTCGGGAATGATCGCGGCGTGCTGAAGTTACCGGTAGAAATGTAGGTATAGAAGTCTTTAAATAATTGGGCGAAGGTGTCTGGATAGCCTTCGGTGTGGCCGCCGGGATAGGCTGAATAGCCGCGCGCCTGCGGGCTCATCAGCGCGGGGTCCTTCATCATGTTCTGATTCGGCTCGCTACGGTGGCCGATCCACAATGTATTCGGCTCTTCGGAATGCCAGGCCAGCGATCCTTCTGAGCCGTCGACTTCAAACCAGAGCCGCGCTTTCCGGCCAGCGCTTACTTGCGAAACTGTCATCACGCCGCGCATTCCGCGCTCGAAATGCAACAGAACGGAAGCGTAATCATCGGTTGAAATCTTGATCTCGTCAAACTCACCTTTCTTGCGCTCCTGAAAAGTTTCAATGTGGCCGCGAGGTTTTTGTCGCACCGCAATCACCGTCGCGAGATCGGCACAGACTTCGGTCACTTTGAATCCGGTGATCCACATCATTAGATCAAGCCAATGGGTGCCAATGTCTGAGACGGCGCGCAACTCCCCGCCCAAATGCGTCTCCAGACGCCAGTTCCAGTCAGTTGGATAAAATAACCAATCCTGCAAAAAGCTTCCATGCACCAGCCGAGGCTCGCCGATCAAGCCCCGCTGCACGATTGCATGTGCTTCCTGGCAAAGTGGGTAGTAGCGCAAATTGTAAGCCACGCCGCCGGCGAGATTTTGTTTTGCCGCAAGCTCAACCAATGCCTCGCTCTGTTTCGTGTCCATCGCCAGCGGCTTTTCACACATCACATGCTTGTCGGCCAGAAGCACAGCTTTCGCTTCTTCAAAATGAATGTGATTTGGCGTGCAGATGTGGACCACGTTCACGGAATTATCGCGCGCGAGTTCGTCCAGCGATGTGTAAGCACGGTCAAGCCCCAGCGTGGCGCGGGCTGCCTCGCCGCGCTCAGGGGAGCTGCCGAGAATGCCGCCTACATGAATGCCTTGTCTCCGCAGCGCTTCGAGATGCGCTCTGCCGACAAAGCCCAGACCGATAATTGCCGCGCGCAAGCTGTGCATTAGGCGCCGGAAAGAAGCTGAGAAGCAGAGAAGTTTACAGGAAAGTTGTAGAACCAGCGACTTTCAAAAATCTGAACCAGAGAGGGACACCGTAAATCTGCTCTCTGCCCTCTGTAGTTGAGGTCGGGCGGACGCTACCCAACTTCTGCGTGCTGCCGGGCCGGGCTGACGACCGCGAGCGCACGCTCCAGATCAGCGATTAGGTCATCTACATTCTCAATGCCCACCGATAACCGAATTAGCTGCTCGGTGACGCCCATCTTGGCGCGCTGCTCGGCGGAGATCATGGCATGCGAGGTCAGCACCGGAATCGTGACGAGGGAATCCACGCCTCCCAGGCTAGGAGCAAGCGTAAACAGATTCAGAGCCTCCGCAAGCCGGCGCGCGTCTTCGCCGCTGCCATCAACTTCAAAGCTGAGCACGCCACCGCCGCCAACCATCTGGTCCATGGCTAAGGCACGTTGAGGATGGCTTTCAAGGAATGGATAATGCACACGTTGCACCTTGGCATGACCTGAAAGAAACTGCGCGATGCGCAGCGCGTTTTCATTTTGCCGCTCCACTCGCACGGCGAGTGTCTTGATGCCGCGCAACAGCAGCCAGGCGGCGTGTGGATCCATATTGCCGCCAAGCGTAGTGCGGGTTTCGTGAATCTTCTCGATCAGATCGCGGCGGCCAGCGATAATCCCGGCGATTAGATCCGAGTGCCCGGCGTAATATTTCGTGCCTGAATGCATCACCAGATCGATGCCAAAGTCACACGGACGCTGATTGATCGGGGTGGCAAACGTGCTGTCGATCATGGTGAGCAGGTCATGCTGCTTGGCTAACGCAACAATTTTCTTAAGATCCACAACGCGCACTAGAGGGTTCGTTGGCGATTCGATGTAGAGCAACCTGGTATTTGGCCGGATGGCGCGCGCATGCTGGTCGTACTCGGTGGTATCCACAAATGTGACTTCCACTCCGTATTTCGGCAGCCATTGGCTGAAGAATTTCGTGGCGCCGCCATAAATATCACGCTGCGCGACGATGTGGTCACCGCTCTTGAGCAGGGCCAACACGGTCGTGGTAATCGCCGTCATGCCGGAGGCGAATAGCAACGCGCCATCTGCACCTTCGAGCTCAGCAATCGCATTCTCCGCGACGGTGTTGGTGGGATTGCCGTAGCGCGTATAAAACATGTCGGTATGGGTAGCGCGTAACTGCTGCTCCGAATCGGTGACTTCAAATGTCGAGGTCTGATATATCGGGGTCGAAAGCGGACCATTCTTCTTGTGTAGATCAGCGCTTCCACGAACCGCCTCGGTTTCTTGATGATGCTTATGCCGCTTCATAATTCCTCCATTTAAACCCTTGCTACAGCCGCATCGAAAGCCGGCACGTACGAAAGCCACTCGGC
>DAIMDJ010000194.1:0-5748 GCA_036725905.1 Terriglobales bacterium | reverse complement strand
CGTACTGGCTCACAACTGGTCGACCTCGGTCCCAGCCTGGAATACAACTTCCTGGTCTTCAATCTCAACGATCTTGCAACTAAAAAATTGAACATCATTTCCGGCAAACAAACCTGGTTTCGCGATCTCAAGTTTCGCCAGGCGGTATCGGCCGCGATTGACCGCGACTCGATAGTGCGCTTAGTGTACGGCGCAAGAGGCACGGCGCTTTGGGGCAATGTCGGTCCTGGCAACAAGCTTTGGGTCAACCAGGCAATCCCTCATCCGCAACGTTCATTGGACGCCTCGCGACAACTGCTAAAGTCTGCCGGATTCTCCTGGAATAACGCCAGCCAACTGCTCGATCCATCGGGCAAAGCGGTCGAGTTCTCATCATTACCAGTTCGTCCAACACGCAACGCATGAAGATGGCGACGCTGGTGCAGGATGATCTAGCGCATTTGGGCATGCAGGTTCATGTTGTGCCTCTCGATTTTCGCGCGATGCTCGATCGCGTATTCCAGAGTTTTGCTTACGAAGCAGCCATCATGGGCCTGGGCGGCGGTGATCCTGATCCCAATCCTGAGATGAATGTATGGCTTTCGAGCGGGAGCACTCATCTGTGGCATCTCGGAGAAACGCAGCCCGCCAGCGATTGGGAGCGAGAAATTGATCAGTTGATGCAGCAGCAGATGATCACGCTGAACTACGAGAAGCGGAAGCGGCTTTATAATCGAGTTCAGCAACTCATCGCCGAAAACCTGCCCTTCGTTTTTCTTGCCACGCCGAATGTTCTGGCCGGCGCGAAGGCTCAGGTCGGCAAGTTTCATCCCGCAGTGCTGGATCATTACACACTGTGGAATGCCGACCAGCTTTACCTACGCACCGAAACCAGAGGCATGGAAAGAGCCGGAATCCGGTGACGGTTGCGGCAAAAATGCAGCGCGAAAGTCGGGCCTCCTGGCCTGACGATCGCCTGGTAGCTGAATGCCTGCAGGGTGACGAGAAGGCTTGGTCAGCCCTCGTAGATAAATACAAGAATCTGATCTTTTCGATTCCCATCAAGCTGGGCCTGTACGACGATGCAGCCGACATTTTCCAGGCGGTATGCCTCGACCTGCTTACCGACCTGCCACGACTGCGCGAACCGAGTGCCTTGCCGAAATGGCTCATGCAGACTTGTTATCACAAGTGCCTTCAATGCCGGCGCAGAGCGGAAAGGCACGTAGCACTCGCTGAGGAGGATGCCGAGCTACCGCCAGTGAACGGTAGTCCGTCGGCGCTCCCTGGCGACCTGCTTGTCCAACTTGAAGAAGAACAGATGGTCCGCGACGCGATTGCACAGTTGTCTCCACGATGTGAGCGGATGATTCGTATGCTGTTTTTCGAGACTCCGCCTCGTCCCTACCAGGAGATTGCAAAGGAACTCGGCATTGCCACAGGCTCGATCGGCTTCATCCGCGGACGCTGTTTGGGAAAACTTAAACAACAGTTGGAAAACATGGGGTTCTAAGTGAGCGTGAAGGCCGTTCAGCGGACCGAATGTGACGCCATGATCGAGCGTTTGCTGGCGCTTGACGACGACGCTGGCCGCAGGGAATTAATCGCGCAGAATCCGTCGCTCGACTGGGATCAGCTTGTCTCCACGCTCACCGATCGCGTGCGGCAAGCGGTCCGTGTAAGTGCCGCCAATGCCGAGCGCCTAGCAGATCTCGCAATTGCGGTTGCGGAAACCGCAGGCAGTACGATGGCTTTAGCAAAGAGCCTGCGCGCCAAAGCCAACGCGCTCTACTCTCTGGACCAACATTCCAGCGCCATCGAAATGCACGAGCGTGCCGCGGCCCTATTTGAAGTCGCAGGCGAACAGCTCGAATTGGCGCGCAGTCTAAGCGGATCAATTCAGCCGCTGCTTCTGCTGGGGCGCTACGACCAGGCGCTGGCGGCGGGCGAACGCGCCCGGAACATCTTCGCGGATCAAGGAAATGCTTGGCGCTTAGCGCGGCTGGAAATCAACATCGGGAACATCTACCATCGCCAGGATCGGTTCACCGAAGCACTGGCGTGTTACGAACGCGCTTATCAAGAACTACTTTTGCACGATGATCCCGAAGGCCTCGCTGCGGTGCTGAGCAATCTTTCGCTTTGCTACATCAGCGTAAACGAGTTTACGAAATCACTGGAACTCCATCAACAAGCCCGCCAGCACTGCGAACAGAAAGGCATGCCGGTTCTCGTTGCTTATGCAGATTACAACATCGCGTATCTCCATTTTCTTCGCGGCGAGTATGGACGCGCGATCCAGATGCTTCGCGATGCCGCCGCCAACGCACAAAAAGCAGGCGATGCGTACCAAATGGCGCTGTGCAATCTCGATCTTGCTGAGATCTATCTCGAACTCAACCTGAGCGCAGAAGCGGCCGAACTTGCGCCTGCCGCTCACGAAGCCTTTCAGCAGCTCGGGTTTGGCTACGAAGCTGCCAAGGCGCTGGCCTTCGCCGCCATTGCCGCCAGCCAACAGGGGCAGGTTTTTGAGGGGCTGAAGCTGTTTACCAAGGCAAGAGAACAGTTTGTCGGCGACAAAAATCAGGTTTGGCCCTCGCTCATCGACTTGTATCAGGCGCTGGTGCTCTTTAATGGAGGCCGACTCTTCGAGGCGCGCCGGCTCTCGACTATGGCACGCGATTTCTTTACTGCTTCCACAATGCGCAGCAAAGCGGTTTTGGCGGAATTGCTTCTCGCGCGCATCGCGCTGCGCCTGAATGACAGCTCTACAGCACGTCAGCACTGCGATTCCGCCCTTCAGCAGTTGAAGGAATTAGAGAGGCCAGTGCTCGCCTGCCAGGCAGAGTTTCTATCGGGCAAGGTCGCACAAGCACTCGGCAACGACGATCATGCTTACGAGTCATACTGCCGTGCGCGGAGCTTGCTGGAGACGCTCCGAGGAAACCTGCGAGGCGAAGAGCTAAAGATCGCCTTCTTCCACGACAAACTTGAGGTGTATGAGAACCTCATCGACCTCTGCCTCCACCGGCCAGGCGGGTTTGAAGAAGCGTTCAGCTATATTGAGCAGGCGAAATCCCGCAGCTTGATGGATCTTCTGCTCCAGCCCGTACACGTGCCCTCAGAAGCCGATGCCGGGCAAAGTGGACTGGTGCGTTCGATTCGCGCCCTGCGCGAGGAACTGAACTGGTATTACAACCTGATTGAACGAGAGCAACTTCGCCCTGAAGAACGGTCGCCGGAGCGAATTCAAAAATTAGAGCAGCAGGCGCGGGAGCGGGAACACGATCTCATGCGCGCAGCCCAAGAGGCGACTGCGGTTGAGATGAGCGATGCAGGATTGCAGGCGCCGAGCAACATTTCGCTCGACGAGATTCGCGCCACCGTTTTTCCGACCACCGCCTTGGTGGAGTATTTCTCCGTGCAAGATCGCATCCTCGCATGCGTTCTCAGCAACAATGATTTGCAGATCTGCCCTGTAACCTTGCAATCGCGCGTGCAAAAGCTGCTGCAGTTGTTGCAATTCCAGCTCTCAAAGTTTCGGCTCGATCCACAATACGTCAGCACATTCCAAGAATCGATGCTGCAATCCACGCAGGCACACCTGAAGAATCTCTATCAGGAGCTGATTGCGCCGGTGCGTAATTTGTTCAATGCCAAGCACCTGGTTTTTGTTCCGCATGGCCTGCTTCACTACGTTCCGTTCCATGCCCTGCATGACGGCGAGTCGTATCTAGTCGATCAATTTTCTGTTTCCTACGCTCCGAGTGCGAGCATTTACGCGCTCTGCCAGCAAAAACAGGCAAACACTTGGGGAGAGTCGCTGATCCTGGGTATCCCGGATGCCCAAGCGCCCTCGATCGCTGATGAGGTGCAAGCCCTGCAATCAATTCTGCCGGACTCAAAACTCTTCATGGGCTCTGCAGCAACCGAAGAAATTCTGCGGACTCAGGGACCAGACAGCCGGATCGTCCACATCGCCACCCATGGATATTTTCGTCAGGACAACCCTATGTTTTCGTCCATCCGTCTGGGAGGATCGTATTTGAGTTTGTACGACCTGTATCACCTAAAGCTCCCGGTCGAACTGATCGTTTTGAGTGGCTGCGCAACCGGTCTGAATGTGGTAAGGCCAGGGGACGAGGTGGTCGGATTGGTTCGCGGCCTGCTCCAGGCCGGAGCGCAATCGCTCGTCCTCAGTTTGTGGGACGTTCACGACCGCAGCACCAAAGAGTTCATGATTGCCTTCTACACTCGCCTGCAGCAGGGTCTCTCGAAGCCGCTGGCCTTGCAAGGCGCGATGATCGAATTGAGGGAACGTTGCCCACATCCTTATTATTGGGCCCCTTTCACATTGATAGGAAAGGTTTAAGTCCGCCTCAATATTTTTTTCTGCCCCTATATTTTTTCTCGGGTTGCTCTCCCTTATGTATCAGATGGGCAGAAGCCTTCGTCGCTGAAAATGGCGAGCACTGGCCACCAAATCCGAACGTATGAGGTTGAAGAATGGAGCATTTCTCGGAGCAAGCCTGGGCTGATTTCGTTCGTGGAATCGGTGAGTCCGAAATGAAAGCCAATGTCAAATCGCATCTTGCGCGTGGCTGTTCGGATTGCAGAGCGGCATTCGATGTCTGGAACCGAGTGCAGGCAACTTTGGGCAATGAAAGAACCTACACGCCCCCGGACAGCGCAGTTCGAATGGTGAAACAGGAATTCGCTGCCACGCACTCGCCGGAGCAGCGTTCGTCGGTCTTAGCAAGCCTCTTATTTGACACATTCGCGCAGCCCTTGCCGGCGGGAATACGTTCCACCGTAGCGGTCGCGAGGCAACTGATATACGAGGCCGAAGGACTCACGGTAGACCTACGTCTGGATCGTCAGCCGCAGTCCAACAAGATCTGTGTGGTTGGCCAGGTGCTCGATAAGGGCATCCCGCGCGTCTCGCCCAGCGGCGCTTCCATCATGATCTGGACGGAAAAAGGACTGCCTATCGTCCAGGCCAGGGCAAACGTGTCTGGGGAGTTTCAACTCGAATTCGAGCCACAAGATGGCCTACGGCTTTCGGTTAATGTGGATGGCCGGAGAACAATTCGGATTCCATTAGCAAATTTGAAAGCTGTCAGCGCCGCTGAGTGAGATTACGTTGGGAACCGAAGCAGGTTACCAGGAAAGATTACAGGTGTAATTAGCGCGATACAGAGGAGTCACTTTAGAATCTCGGAACCACGCACATAGCAACTCCCCCACTGGAGAATTGACGATGAAGACGATGACTGACAGTGGGAGATTTAATTTCGCACGGCGAGGCGTGGCGATCTGCCTGCTGTTGTTGATTCCACTGCTTGCACAACCGGCACACGCCCAAGCTCGTCTTGTGGTACGCGACTCCTTGGGGCTTTCAGGTATCAATCTGACATGTGCGCTGCTGGGTTGCAATGTCGTCCGTGGGCTGGGCGATCCACAAGGACAATTGTTTCTGGTCACCTTCCCGTCCATTCTGAATCCGGTGACGGCGCTATTGAAAATCAACCTGCAACTCGGCATTGTTGATGTCGAGATAGACCAGGTCGTTAATACTCAGGCGGCCTATGCAGGGCCGGCACCCTCGTACCTGACAGACGAGAAGCCGACCTCGTACTATGGCGAGACGGTTTGGCACGGCTATGTGGCACAGCCAGCCAACCAGGTGATACGCACCAGTTCAACCCAATCCACATTTCACGTCACCGGGTCTGGAGTAACGGTTGCGGTGATCGATACCGGCGTGGA
>DAIMDJ010000193.1:0-5751 GCA_036725905.1 Terriglobales bacterium | reverse complement strand
GGGAGCTTTTTGGCGAGCTTTGGAGTTGCCACCAGTGCCGCTGGATTCTGATCGACTACTCCTTCCTGGGCCAGCCAACGATATAGAGATCGAACTGCGGCGAGCGAACGGGCCACGGACGTTTTGCTCAATCCTCTTTCGTAAAGGTGCGAGAGGAAGCCGCGAATCGCGAGGTGATCGATACTAGGCCAATTCCGTGAGCCGACATAAGCGCAGAAATTCTGGAGATCGCCGGAATAGGCCTTGATGGTATGGGGCGAGGTGTTGCGCTCGCGCAGTGAACGGAGAAATTCTTGAGCGGATTTTTCAGCAATGCTTGATTTCGCTGATTTAACGGCAGGCCATCTCGCTCGCCGATCGCGAGCACGGGCGGGGACGCCCGTGCCTCCATAGATTCCTAGTGAATTCATGCCCTTGCTCTGGCTCGGGGATGGTGCTTCTGATAAACGTTCTTCAGGCGATCAAGCGCAACGTGCGTGTAAATCTGCGTAGTCGAAATATCAGCGTGGCCCAGGATGGTCTGGACGGTTCTGAGATCTGCGCCGTTCTCCACCATGTGTGTGGCGCAACTGTGGCGCAGCATATGAGGGCTGGCGTGGCGACCTGCGCTCAAAGAAGCGGTGCGAACAATTTGCCAGACGCGCTGCCGCGTCAGCTTGCGGGCGCGTCTTCCCAGAAAAAGAAGGGGAGAGCTGTTTCTTCCCATAAGTACGTTGCGCGCTTCTTTCATGTACTCGGCGAGCGCCTGCTGAGCGGACTTGCCTAGAGGCACGATTCGCTCTTTGTCACCTTTTCCGCGTACCAGCACATATCCGACATCAAGCTTTAAATCTTCAAGTTTGATGCCGATGATCTCGGAAACCCGCAGCGCGCCCGCATAAAACACTTCCAGCATCGCGCGATTCCTCAGCGCAATAGCTTCATCCTGCTGGCGATCTGAGGCCGGATGTGAGCCGCTCAAGATGGCTTCCATTTCGTCGCGCGCAAGCGCCTTGGGGAGAACCTTCCATTGTTTGGGCGAATCAATATTCAGCGTGGGATCGTGCTCGATTAGCTTGTCGAGGAGAAGGTAACGATACAAATGGCGCAGCGCCGAAAGTTTTCGTCCGACCGAGCGGCCATCAACTGAGTTGGCAAACAATTGTTGGATGAAATTCCGCATATCGCTACGCCTGGCCTTCAGCAGCGTGCGCTTGCGCTTCGCGAGGAATTCGGCGAACTGGCCAATGTCTGTGGCGTACGCCGAAACGGTGAGTGGCGCCAGTCCTTTCTCGATCTTCAGGTAATCGAGAAAGCGGGAAAGCACACGGGTATTGGGTTCGGAAGGCACGGGAGATAATTATTACGCGTTATCGGACGCTGGAGAAGTGACCACCCGAATACACATAACCACAGAGGCCACAGAGTACACAGAAGTCCTATATGCCTAGTCTCTGGCTTTTTCCGTGATCATTGAATTTCCTTCAGGACCTCGACCGCATACAAGGCCCCTTGCGGGGTCTCCTCGTGCTTGAAGTAAGCGAATACGTCGCGTCCAGCGGCCACGTGCTCGCGGACTCGAGCGATCATATTTTGGCGCTCCTCGGGTGTGTAGGCCGGCTTGCGGTAGCGGTAGTAGCAGAAATCGGCAGTGAGGACGTCAGGCGTGACGCGCTCTTCGGTTTCGGCTACGCACAGCGCGCGATTGCAGGCTTTGAGAAGATCGAACACTTCGTCGCTAAACCAGGACGCATGCCGGAATTCAAAGGCCAAAGGCACACCGCGCGGCAGGATTGCCAAGAATTCTTTCAGCACGTCGGTATCAGCCTTCATGTTTGGCGGCAACTGAAAAAGCAGTGGTCCTAATTTGCCGGCACGAGCCAACGGCTCCAGCGTACTTAAAAATCTCGGAATGAATTCTTCTGTTTTCTTTAGCCGCTTAATATGCGTGATCACTTGGTGGGCCTTTATGCCGAAGCGAAACTTGTCGGGCGTTTCTGCGATCCATTTCTGGACGGTGGTGTCTTTCAACAATTGCCGAAAGGTGAAATTCACCTCGACCGTATTGAGTTGCGTGGTGTAGTAGGACAGAAATTTCGCTTGCGCCAGTTTCGCCGGATAGAAATCGGGCTTCCAACTCGGATAAGCCCATCCGGAAGTACCGGCATAGAGTTGCGCCACGTTGGCCTCATCTCCTGAGGATCAAGGTGACGGAATTATACCTTCCGGCGTTTTTTGCTGGCCGCTGGGCGCGTCGCAGCTATGGCAGTTTTCTTGCGGGTGCGAGGCTCAGCTTGCGCCGCCAATTCCAGTCCTGCTGCGATCGCTTCGGGCGCCCCTTTTCCAACACCTGGCAATGAGGGCAGCTTCTGCTTGAGTTTGAGCAGCGGCTCGAACAAATCTCCTAATTTTTCGGCGCGATCAAGCACCTGATTGGCCTCGAATACCACAAGGCTGGGATCCTTCTTCTTGAGCACCTGCTCGACTTCCTCCCACTTCACGGGCGTCGAAACCGTGGGACGCTCGCGCGCGCGCAGCGAATAAACTGCAATGGTAGTTTTGTGCTCGTCATTCTGGCTCCAATCCACCAGGACTTTGCCGATGCGCAGACTCTTTTTCATATCCGAGACGACAAGATCGCGATGATCGTTCTCCAGCACTCGCGCAAGCGCATGGGCGAATGGCTTGGTGATGTCGTAACTCGTGGGTGTGTTGAGCGGAACATAAAGTTGCAGTCCTTTTGAACCGGAAGTTTTTGGAAAGCTTTGCAGCCCAAAATGATCAAAAATCGCGCGTAGCCAGATTCCGACCTGAGCGCACTGCACCATGTTCGCCGGAGCCCCGGGATCGAGATCGAAAACCAGCATGGTAGGAGATTCGATCTTTTTCGCCAGCGAAAGGGAGGGGTGAAGTTCAATCGCAGCCAAATTTGCAACCCAAACCAGTGTAGGAAGGTCGTTGGCAAGAATGTAATTCACATTGCGATTGTTGCCTTCACTCCAGATGGGAGCGGTTTTTACCCAGGGAGGACGGTGAATCGTGGCATTTTTCTCAAAGAAAAACTGTTGATCCACTCCATTGGGATAGCGCTTCAGCGTGAGCGGTCTTCCGGCGAGGTGTGGCACGAGTACTGGGGCAATGCGAGCGTAATAGTCGATTACCTGGCCCTTGGTAAATCCCGCAGCCGGATACAGGACCTTCTCCAGATTGGTTAGCTTCAGATGCTTGCCCTGGATCTCAACCGTCGACGACTCGCTCATGACTGCCCCCCTTCTCGCCAACTGGCCGGGTGTTTAGTATAGTGGCCACCCCGTATGCGATGCGGTTGGATGCGCGGACAGCCCAGTTTGACAATCCGCCCTGTGCGCACGTAACTTCAAATTTTCCCTTCGCGTTTGGTCCCAATCTGCACTGGAGGCTCGATGAAATACCGCGTTTTCAGAACCCTGCCATTGTTCGTGGTGCTTTCCGCTGTAGCCTTCGCCCAAGACCTTGCTTCTTTCGAGAAACGCATCACGGTCAAAAAGCTGAATAACGGCCTCACCGTGGTCATCTGCGAGCGTCCGGAGGCCCCCGTATTTGCTTTCTTCACTCACGTGGATGCGGGCTCTGTGCAGGATCCGCTGGGCGAGACCGGTATGGCGCACATGTTCGAGCACATGGCCTTCAAGGGCACGGACAAGATTGGGACTACAGACTACGCCGCGGAAAAAGTCGCGCTGCAAAAAGTCGAGCAGGCGTACGCGGCTTACCTGGCGGAGCGCGATAAGCGTGTAGATCGCGATGATCAGAAGCTCAAGGAATGGGAAAAGGCGTGGCAGGCTGCCATTGCTGAAGCACAAAGGTACGTCAAGCCGAACGAATTTCCGCAGATTCTTGAGAGCAATGGCGCAGAGGGTCTAAATGCGTTCACCAATGAGGATGAAACAGCCTATCACTATTCATTGCCCGAAAATCGGCTGGAGCTGTGGGCGTATCTGGAGTCGGAGCGCTTTATTCATCCTGTGATGCGCGAGTTTTACAAAGAACGCAACGTGGTGATTGAAGAACGGCGCCTGCGCACGGACAGCAATCCGATTGGACGGCTGCTGGAGCAGTTTGTGACCGCAGCATTTCAGGCTCATCCATACCACCGACCGACAATCGGTTGGATGTCAGACTTGAATTCGTTTTCGGCAACCGACGCGCGGAGATTCTTTGACACCTACTACATTCCCTCCAACATGGTTGTAGCGGTCGCTGGCGATGTAAAAGCCTCCGAAGCAATGCCGATTATCGAAAAATACTTTGGCCGCATTCCGTCTCACGAAAAACCGGACGAGCGAACTACCACTGAGCCACCACAGAATTCTGAACGGCGCGTGGTGCTGCGCGAGGCCACTCAGCCGCTGTATCTTGAGGGCTACCATCGACCCGATTATCTCAGCAAAGATGATGCTGTGTATGACGCAATTGCCGATCTCATGTCGAACGGGCGCACCTCGCGGCTCTACCGTGCACTGGTTCGGGATAAGAAAATCGCGGCAGATTCGGCGGGATTTACCGGTCTGCCCGGCATCAAGTATCCGCATCTTTTCGCGTTCTATGCGTTTCCTATGCCCGGACACAAGCCGGAAGAGGTTGCGGAGGCGATCCATGCGGAGATTGAGCGTCTGAAGGCCCAGGATATTAGCGATGATGAACTGAAAATGATCAAGACGCGCGCAAAAGCCAACTTGATTCGCGGCTTGGCAAACGATGAAGGCTTGGCATTTCAGCTCGCGATATACCAGGCGCGGTATGACGATTGGCGGGAGCTGTTCCGCTCGGTGGATCGCATCGATAAGGTGACAAAAGCAGACATCCGGAGAGTGGCTACGCAAACGTTTGTGCCAGCCAACCGCACCGTGGGAATCATCGAGACCACGCCACCAGCCACGCAGGCGCAAAGCGGAGGTGAGCAATGAAGCGGGCATCGGTAATCCTGCTCATCTTTTTGGTTGCGATGATTTGCGGCGCAGCCGCGCAGACTGCCGAATGGCAGCAGATCAAGGTTCCACCGCTGCCGGCGTTTCATCCTCAGGAGCCCAAACGCGTCGAGCTGCCGAACGGGATGGTGATCTTTCTTCAGGAAGATCACGAACTGCCATTGATTGACGGCATCGCCCGCATTCGCGGCGGCGTACGGTCGGAGCCTGCGAATAAAGTCGGTCTGGTTGAAATTTACAGCGAAGTGTGGCGCACCGGAGGAACGAAAACTCAGACTGGCGATCAACTCGATGATTATCTGGAAATCCGGGCGGCGAAAGTTGAAAGCGGCAGTAACGTGGATTCAACCACGCTCAGTTGGTCGAGCTTAAAAACGGATTTTGATGACGTTTTCAAAGTTTTCGCCGAACTGCTGCGCGAACCGGAGTTCCGCGAAGACAAGGTTGATCTCGCTCAAAGAGAGGCTTTCGATGCCATTTCGCGGCGCAATGACGACGTCGGCGGTATCGCGGTGCGCGAATCCACCAAGTTGGCGTACGGCGCGCAAAATCCGTATGCGCGTGTTCCGGAGTACGCAACGGTTGCCGCGGTCACTCGCCAGGATCTGATCGACTGGCATCATGCGCATGTTCACCCCAACAACATCATTCTGGGCATCGCGGGGGATTTCGATTCTTCGCAGATGGAAGCTAAACTTCGGCAGGCATTCGGCGCCTGGCCAAAAGGCCCTGCGTTCAAGGAGCCAGAAATCGAATTCCATCCGGCAAAGCCCGGCTATTATCTGATTCCCAAAGAAGATGTGAA
>DAIMDJ010000192.1:0-5764 GCA_036725905.1 Terriglobales bacterium | reverse complement strand
TTTGAAAGGTGGGATTCCACGAGCCTATCCCGCTTGGGATTTATGGATTCTGCGGATGCCAGCCAGGTCTTGTATTTCAGTGGGAACCGACGAAGATGAGAAGGAAGCCAGCGCCGCATGAGTCCCCGGCTCCCCACCTTTGCAAAAAACAAAGGCGCAAAGGTGGGCCAGCCCGCCGAGGGGTGGGCCACTCGTCCTGCTACTTCATGCGTTGTAAGAAGAAAAACACCGTCAGGAAAGCTGCGATCAGGATCGCAAAGAAGACTACAAAAGTCATGATCTGAGAGAGAGTGAAAAACGGTTGGCGCTGCTTGTGCGTTTCCGCTTCCAGCAAGGAGAAAGGTGCCACCTCAGGAGGGACGCCACTTTCGCTTGCTGACGGGGAGGCTTGGTTCATCTGTGGCACGGAAGTCTTTCGCAACTCAATCTGGCCCTGAAGGTAGGCGCGGTAGACCTGCTGTTGGGGAGAACTCCAATCTTTGTAGCGCGGATTAAGGAGTCGAGAAACGGTATCGAAGTCGGCGCCAGAGGTGACGTAGGCCTCAGCCTGAGCTAACGCTGCGTCGTCCAGTTTATCGTCGTCAGCCAGCGAACTCGCGGAAAACCCAATGCGCATGGTTTTCGCAGAATCGTTCGAAGGTGGTGGCCCTGAGCCAAACTGAAAGGAAAATCGCCGCGCTCCCGTGTCCGGGTCTTTGGCAAAATTTATTGCGATCTTCGGATCCCCCGGTGAGGGAGCGTTCCAGCCTGAGGATTCCCGCGACTTCCGATTTCGGATCGCAAACAGTTGGCCCACCGCCCAAGCAAGAAAAGTCAAATACAAAATGCCACCGAATAGTCGAAGAAAGTCGCGGAATGCGTCCTTCGCGACGGAACGATAAAAAAGCACCGCCAGCACAGTGACAGAGACAATCAGGAAATAAAGGAGATATCTATAAAGAACGAGGAGCCTGCTCTCAGTCTCATCGAGTGCGCGAAGGAATTTACGCCGATCTTCGGACGACCATGCCATGGGATGCAACTCCGGCCAGCGCTACAGCGGCAGAGTATACAATTTTTCGGGACTGATCGGGCTGGCGATTGAGGGCTCCTTCAGAAGTCGTCCAACCTCGCGACCGCGCGGACTCATTCTTTTTGATAATCACCGGGCAGGCGGCCCACCTTTCGTTTTTGATAGGTGGGATTCCACGAGCCTATCCCGCTTGGGATTTATGGGATTCTGCGGATGCCCAGCCAGGTCCTTTATTTCAGTGGGAACCGGCGAAGATGAGAAGGAAGCCCGGCGCTGCATGAGTCCTCGGCTGCCCACCTTTGTAACAAAAGGCGCAAAGGTGCGCCACCCGCCAGTTGGTCTCAGTTGACCCTGGGAGTAAACTTGAGATGCAATGGCCTCAGGCAATGAAATGATCGTCCGGGACCCCGACGTTCTCGGGGGAACACCTGTTTTTCGCGGAACTCGCGTCCCTTTCCAGAGCCTCTTGGAGTACCTGGAGGGCGGCCAAACCCTGGATGAGTTTCTGGAAGACTTTCCCACCGTTGGGCGCGAGGCTGCTATACGCGCCCTTGAGCATGCCAAATCGCTCGTCATCAGTGAACTGTGAGAGTCCTGCTGGACGAGTGTGTACCCAGAAAATTTAAGGAGCACTTCCCTGGACATGAGTGTGTCACGGTTCCTGAGCTCGGATTGGCGGGCAAAAAGAATGGAGAACTGTTGTCCCTGGCGGAGGAAGCCGGCTTTCAAGTCTTCATCACTTTGGACCAGGGCATTGAGTATGAACAGAATTTGATGGGACGCAGGATTGCCATTGTCCTAGTGCGCGCCAAGTCAAGCCGGCTGGTGGATTTGGTTCCTCACATGGCAGAGATTCTTGAAAAGCTGGGTACCATCGAACCCGGCCAACTTGTTCAAATCCCCTGATTTCTTCAGCGCACCGACGATGGCGTCCGCGCCAACACTCGTTTGCCCATGAAAATTCCTGAGTCGACGAAGACGGCTTCCGTGCCGAGACTACAGATTGACCTGCAGTTTTCCGTCCTGCACGCCCACCCGAAGCTGCTGCAGCGCGCTGACCACTGCGTCCGCTTCGCGTAACTCTGAAGCCGGGAAGGTGCTCGCCACGCCGATGGCCTTCATCCCGCCAGCATGGGCGCTTTGAATTCCGGCTGGAGCATCTTCAATCACCAAACAGTCCACAGGATCGAAGCCCAGAAGTTGCGCTCCCTTCAAATAAGGCTCTGGATGCGGTTTGCCATTGCTCACTTCGTCCGCCGTGACCAGCACCCGCGGAGTTGGCAAACCCGCCAAACGCAGCCGCGCAGCCGCCAGCAAGCGCGTACCGGAAGTCACTACGCACCAACGTCCATCGGGTATGGAACGGATCAAATCTGTTGCGCCGGGCATCACCGCTACTCCGTCAGTGTCCTCGGATTCGCGGCGCTCGATTCTTTGCACCTCCGCTTCGACATCAAGATGCGGGGCGAGCCGCTGCACGACTTCAACCGTCCGGACCCCATGCGCTATCGCCAAAACCTTCTCTGGATCAATGCTGTTTTCTGTGGCCCATCGCCGCCACAGCCGGGAAACAGAGCGGGTGGAATCAACCAACACTCCATCAAGGTCGAAGAGAATAGCTGAGCAGTTGAAGATTGGCATGTATGGTGGAGGAGCCCTACCGAATGATAAATGCAGAAGTAAGAATTCAGAATGCAGAAGTAATGCAGAAGTGAGAAGTCAGAATGCAGAATGAAAACCCGAGAATACACCTTACTTCTGCATTCTTACTTCTGACCTCTGCATTCGTGTGTCACTTCTGCATTCCTTGTGCGCTATCGAGCAGGAGAACCGCATCGGAGCCTTTGACCATCCGATTCCGCTTTTCCAGATGCCTCTCGCGAAAATGTGCCCGCGCCCGCTCGCCCCAGGCACGCACAAAATAGTAATTCAATCCTGCACCGATCAAAGAGCTTGCAACCGGAATCACTCGCCCTGACCACTTCTCTACCACTTCTCCGCTGGCTTGCACGGCAATGCGCTGGATGACGCGTGGCACAAATTTATTGATGACCTCTTTTTCCAGAAGCTCACGGCTGATGTCCACTCCGGCGGCGCTGGCAGCGGCGATCCAAAGTTCCGCGGTCTCTTCGTCGGTGCTGTATTCGAAACCATAAAGCAAGCTCAGCTTCTGAATGGTGCGCAGCGTGATTCCGGCCAGAATGCTCAGATCGGGGACAATGGTCAGCATCCCGCCCAGGCCCAGCCCAGCGCCTTCGACTGCGGCGACTTTCATACCGCTGCGAATAAACCGGGTGGCGAGATCATCCAATCTGGCAATCTCAACCGAGTACACGCCCTGCAGATTAGTAATCGGTAATCCGTAAGCAGCGCGCAATTGCACGAGGAATCTGGCGGGATCAACTTTCACCGTTTCATAAGCGTGCTGAAACCCACGGTGCAAGCCGTCTTTTATGCGCCGGCGGAGCCAGGACTTTTCTCCCATTGAATAGAAATTAGCGCAATGGGATGGAAAAAGACAGTTCTCGATCATCAGTTCTTAGTTTTCAGTTTTCAGTTCTCAGTTCCCAGTGTCTGCTGTGCTAGCATCAGATAACTTCCAATGCCAACGGGAAAACTCCACGTGGTGCCGCTCGGCGGGCTGGGCGAGTTCGGCATGAACTGCATGGCCGTGCGCTGGGGTGACGACATTGTCGTCATCGATGCCGGCCTGATGTTCCCCGAGGCCGAACTTCTGGGCGTGGACATCGTTGTCCCCGAAATCTCTTATCTCACCGAAAACCGGCAGCATGTCCGCGGGATTGTTTTAACTCATGGCCACGAGGATCACATTGGCGCTCTGCCGTGGATTCTCTCCGAGCTGAACGTTCCGGTGTGGGGAACGGAGTTCACGCTTGCCTACGTCGAAGACAAGCTGGATGAACACGGTCTCCTCGACAGCGCTGACCTACGCGAGATTCGGCCGGGCCAAAGCTTCAAGGTAGGATCTCTTACTATTCATCCCATTCAGGTGACGCACAGCCTGGTGGATTGCGTTTCGCTGGCGATCCACACGCCCCTCGGCGTGGTCATTCACACCGGTGACTTCAAAGTTGATCCCACGCCCACCGACAACCGGCTCTTTGATCTTCACGCTTTTGCCGAATACGGTAAAGAAGGCGTGCTGGCCCTGTTTCAGGACAGCACCAACGTTGAGCGCAAAGGCTACACGCCCAGTGAGCGAGCCGTGCGCCGCAAGTTCGATGAAGTTTTTGCCCGCACCGAGCGCCGGCTGTTTATTTCGTGTTTTTCGTCTTCTATTCATCGCATTAAGCTCGCGGTAGAACTCGCCTGGGAGCACGGGCGCAAAGTTGCGTTCATTGGCCGCTCCATGACCAGTTCGGCGGAGATCGCTGAAGACCTCGGCTATATCGAGATTCCCGAAGGTTTGCTCATCCATCCCGGTGAAATGAAGAATTTCGCTCCGGAAAAAGTTTGCGTGCTCATTAGCGGCACGCAGGGCGAACCGATGTCGGCGTTGTCGCGTGCTGCCGTAGACAATCACAAACATGCCAAGATCGAAAAAGGCGATACGGTTGTGCTTTCATCACGCATCATTCCGGGAAATGAGAAGACGATCTATCGCATGATTGATCACCTGTTCAGGCGCGAGGCACACGTCATCTACGAAGACGGATCCTCGCCGCCGGTACACGTGAGCGGCCACGCCAGCCAGGAAGAACTGAAACTGATCATTAACCTGGTCAAACCGAAATACTTCATTCCTATCCACGGCGAGTACCGGCAATTGAAGCTGCATGCCGAACTCGCCCAGTCCATGCATGGTTCGGTCGGAAACGTCATGCTGATTGAAAGCGGCGACGTTTTGGAGTTTGACGAGCTGGGCGCTCGCAAAGCAGGCCGCGTAAATGTAGGGCGGGTGTGCATTGATTCCGGTTCGAGCACTGATGTTGTAGAAGATCTCGTCATCAAGGACCGCCGCCACTTGAGCGAAGATGGCATCGTGCTGCCGATCATCGCGATTAACAAACTTTCCGGCCGAGTCGAAACGTCACCGGAGATAGTCACTCGAGGCTTTTCTCCTGGCGAAGATGGCTTTATGGACGGTGCGCGGCAAATCGTGATGCAGACCTTGGAACAATCGAGTGAAGAAGAGAAAGCCGACTACGGCGTGATCAAAGAAAAAATCCGCGGCGATTTGAAGCGCTACATCTCCAAGCAGACACAGAAGAGACCGCTGATCATGCCGGTGATATTGGAGATTTAGATCCGCTGGTTTGGCATTGCTTCATTTACGCTCACTCCCGCCAACCGAACCGACACCGGCGAAGATCTTCGAGAAGTGGCGTGGGTGCAAAGGTGGTGCGTGTCGCACAAATCGTTATGGACTTGGAGCAGCCGGTTCACATCGCAAAGCTGACCCAAGGAGGCTTTGGCTCGAACCATTGATTCCCTGTTGTACTCAAGATCGCTATCAGGCGATAGCCATCTTCCGTGGAGTTGTCGAATAGGATGGCGTGATCTGCACGTCTTATTGCGATTGGAAGATTTTCAAAGCTGCGTTTGTATCGTCGCCGAACGTCTTCTTCCGGAACGTCGTGGCCCCCCGCCAAAACCCGATTTCTAATTCGAGTTAGATTGATCTCGACATTCTCTGTTCCGATGTAAACCAGCAGGATTTCGAACCCGCGATTTCTCGCGTCCAGCATCATTTGCAGATAATTCTTTCCCGCCAATGTAGTTTCAACAGCG
>DAIMDJ010000191.1:3745-5766 GCA_036725905.1 Terriglobales bacterium | reverse complement strand
TCCTCGATCTGCGTTCCTTCCTCGTAGTCGTTCCAGGTAGCAATCAGCAAAAACGGCATGGGATCGCCATTGCTGTCGTTTTCCTGGAAAATCCGAAGCGTGTCTTCGAATGTCTTTCCGCAGCGTCGGTCCATGCGACGGTTCAGACTCCATGAAGCTCTCGTGTCATCAAATCCAGGCCACACCGTTCCAACGATAATCTTGTCAGGAAACTTGCTCCGCATCCGGCGGTAAAAACTTTCGAGGTACTCCTCGCCCCACTCGCTGCCATCCGAGCTCCAGCCTTTCGGACCGGGATGAACCCACGCATAATAGCCGTCGAAATTTGAAGCATACTTTTCTGGCGGCTCGTCTTTGTAAATCAGTATCGGTGGCTTGTCCCAGTTATTCACCTGCTGCCGGACCTGACCCCAATCGGTATGGCCGCGCTTGGGAAAAATGAAGATCACCGGCCGGCCCTGATAATTCAGATATGCACCGCGCGCGGGCGCGCTGGGTCCAATGTAAGCGCGATAAGCCTTATCAAGAGCATCGAGCGCATCTTCGGTGGCGTGACCGTTGTCTTCCTCGGTTTCGTCGTACATCAGCGCAACGTGGAAATGATTCTCACTTGCGGCCTGCTGCAGGAGCGCATAGCTGCGATCGAGAAACGGATTCCGATTGCCGTACCAGTCCACGGCAAAGGCGTAGATTCCGAGAGCTTTCGCTTGTTGAATCTGCCGCCGCAGAACGTTGGGATCCTGCGTCGAATATCCAACTTGAATGTGCTGGGAATCGCCAAACCAGGGTTGATAATCGGCTACAACTTTTGGCGAGCGGTCCACCGCGCGAACAGTTTGATCGATTGAGCGGCGGACATGGTTGCGAGAGCAACCACTGGCGAGCAGGAAGACCACGGCGGCAAGGATGACGAGGGTGACGGACGGCCCTTTCATGAACTCTTTTAAAGTATGCGCCGGCACCGAGGACACCTTACGGGTGAACCTCCGGAGTGGTTTCGAGATCGCGGACCAGCCAGCGATCTGCGCCGGGAGTCATGAGGACGAGATATTGCAGATTCACCTGTTCACGATGAATGACGCTGCTGCCATCCATAATTTGAATTTCCAGGCGGGCACGGTCACGTAACTGCATGGCATCACCGGCGGGCGAGTAAAAGATGGCCTCCAGTTTGTGTCCCTGGTCGACATAGCGTGTGTGAATGCCCGTGCGCTTCTGGTCAGCAATCCGTTGCACCAGATTGTCTTTAGCAAATCCGGTGAAGTAAGCGCCCAGCAGATTCGGGCGATTGCCTTCGAGCGCTTCCGCCATCGTTTTCCATGCGTACGCGTAATCTCGCGGAACGCTCTTGCTTGTGAGTTCCTCAATCTGTCGAGGACCGACGTTATCTGCTACTAAAGCGACTTTAGGCAGAGAATCGTCTGCGGATTCCTGAGACCAGAGAGACGTGAAGAAGCACAGTGCGATGATGGCACAGAGAGAAGCCCTGCCGGCTTTGATCATCGCGCACCTCCCACATTCAATTCATTTCCCGTGACTACGCCGGAGGCCACATCGATGCGAGCCTCGCCGGATACGGGCATCTCCACCCGCGCTGTGCCGCGTTTGATCGGCGCATCCACGGTGGTCTTGCCGGCTGCATCGGTCTTGGTAAAACTCACAACTGTGCCATCCGGCACATTATTGCCGCTGCAGTCGCGCACGGGATCGGTCTGTACGAAAAGTTTCCCGGAGACCCACTCGGACTTGATCCGCAAATTGCAGGCATCAGAAGCGACCTGGCGCACGACCCGCAGCTCAGACGCATTGGCGACGGACGCGCCGATTTTTGCGGGACCCTCTTTGGCGGCCGACGTTAGCCGAATCCAGGACACGCCATTCGAGGTCGGTTGCGAGTGCGTGAGCGCCGAGCCTTGCTGCGGTATCGCTTTGAACTCTACGTTGCTCGGCGAGAGCACAAGGTTATGGAACTTATCGAAGACGAAGGCCACGGCGCTAATGGCGTTCGGCGTAGCCACGCG
>DAIMDJ010000191.1:0-3645 GCA_036725905.1 Terriglobales bacterium | reverse complement strand
GCGGTATTGCTGTCGTAATGGTTCACCACAACGTGATAGTTATGCACTTTCGGCGCGACGTCATCGGGAACATCGACTGCGAACGCTACCGGGATCTGGGGCTGAAGTTCCTGATCAACGTAGCCGTCCGAGACCCAAATCACTTTTCCATTGGCGTCGTAGTAAGCCGCCAGTACGTGCGGAATGTTCACGATCTGGCCGCTCTGATTTACCAGTTCGCCGCGCAGCACTTTTTTGCCGAGAGCGTCGGTCTCCAGCTTCTGCTGGTTGACCTCAATCACCGGATCGGCGCTCGCGGGCACCAGCATGGCTTTCGCGTCCATGCGAACGCTCTTTACCTGATCCAGCCTGATCCCCGGGAAATCGATCCGATAAGGAGATACCTGCTTCGGCAGCAGAACGTGTGAAATTTTGTCGAAGCTGGTCTCCTGAGTCATAGGATTTCCGTCAGGGCGGAGCAGGGTTGCACCCACGTTGATGTAGGCCGGTATAGTGTCTTCATTAACAATTTCACCGAGGATCACGATTCGATCCGGGCGCTGCAGCGCGTTCATGGAAAGAATGCGCACCTGCGGCGAGTCCACGTTCTGCACGCCCCAGTCGTCCTCCGCGTTGCGATTGATCACGTCCCAACGCAGATAATTGACCGGAATCACTTGCGGCGCAACTTTCGCGACGGTTGTGGTAGGCCAGCGCACTCTCCAGGTTTCGCCTTGGTGTTCGACCTGCAAGTCCCGAACGTCATCAAGCGGGCCCACAGCGGTAGAATAGTGGAGCGTCGCGCGAACTGTGGCTTCGCGGCCATTGTTGTGCAGCGGCCACACATCAAAGTGTTCCAGGCTGGCGTAAGTGAGAAGGCTGCCATTACTGCCTGCAACATCGCGGACGAAAGCTGTTTTCTCCACTTCACTCGAATTCGCCAGCAGCGAATGCGCTGAATCCCACTTCCGCGCCTGCACTTGGCTGAGTAGAAGACGTGTAGCTTCATCCGGTGTGCGCGAGGAACGCATGCGTTCGCGAGCCACCACGCCTGATTGAACCCAACCGAGCAATAGCAAAACGACAGTTGCGATCGTGATCAGGAAGGGAAGAACGTGTTTCATCATCGCACCTCCCGAGCGTACACGTGCTCTCCAGTGGGAACAGGAAATTCGACCACATGCTCCGTAGCGCGGACGCGATCCGGCAGCAACAATGCCATTAGGATTGCGAGAATGCTGCTTCCCAGCGGCAGAGTTCCCCAAAGCAAGCCTTCCCATGGCGCAGGCATTGCATCGGATTGAATTGGCCGCGCCGGGGGGACATCTTCCTTAGACCACACCGTAATCGTGCCCGAGTCGTAGGTTTCAATTTTCCGCCAGCCAGCGAAAGCTAACATCGGCTCGTAGTACGGATCGTGAACAAAGATGTATTTCAGCCCATAATTGTTTGCGTGTTTCAACATGGCCCGGAGTGATTCCATGCCCGCTGTGCCAAAGAACTTGGCGCTGGTAAGCTGCGCCGAGCCGTAATGCGTCATCTCTGGCAGGAGGCGAGCAGAGTTGTACTCGCCGTCCACGCTGTTTGCATTCGCGTAGGTAGACACTTTAGGCAATGCATTGCCGAAGCCGAGCGTCAAGTAACGATACCTGTCGTGTCCGCTGCGATTGAGGAACTCAACAACTGAATTAACATTCAGTCCGCTAAGCGTGTGGAACGGGCTCCATACGAGCCATCCCATGGCAAGCGCCATCGTGACGACAGCGGCGACCGAGAGGCCCACAGCGGCGACTGCTCGGTAGCGGTCCAGAAGACTTTCAGCGAGCAATCCGACAACTGGCAACGCCAGCAGAGTTGCTGAAAGGGTGAACCTTTCAAACGTCAGGATCTCGAAGGCGCGCCCGAAGATCCACTTGGGAACTGGAGTTGTTCCACCCAAGCCGAACAGAAACGCTATCCAGAATCCGAACAGCAGCGGGCGAAGCCGCCGATTCGCCGAACCCATCCAGATCACAAACGGCAGCGCCAGAATCATCGCTCCGTAAGGAACAAAGAAGTAATTCGTCAAATAATTCAGGTTCAGCAGCAAGTTCGAGCGGCTAGCGTGAGGAATCGGAATCTGCTCGATCGGGTGGCGAATAATTGCAATCCAGTAGGGAAGCAGAATTACACCCACGCCGATCCCAGCAACCACCGCGAACATAATGGCGCGGGTAAGCACCGCAGCCACGGATCGGCCTTCCCGGCGATCAATACAAGCCAGCCACAACACGGGCACAGCAAACAGCACCGAACCAAAAATCAGGGTAACGTGATGCACGGATGCAGCCGCCCAGACCAGAACCAGTCCTTTGAGCAATCCCTTGGCGTCGGCTGAACGTGACCACTCGTAAAAATAGGGCAGAGCCAGCAGGTAAATCGGCGCAGATAGCATGGTCGAGAGTTGGCCCGCCGAATAAACCAGAAATGCTACTGCCCCTAAAAACACGCTGAACGCGGCGGCATAACTGGCGGCGCGCTCACTTACCCATAACCGCGAGAATCGGTAGACGCCCACTGCCAGCAGCACGATGGCAATCAACTGCACCAGCGCGTACGCCTCGCGCAGACCAACGAAGTAAGAAAAAATCGCGATCCACTGATGTCCCAACGGCGGATAAGTCGTCTGCGAAAAACCGGCGAACCACTTTTCATTCCACGGATCAAACCAGTGGTGAGCGTAATGGGAGGCAAAAAATATGTGCAGATTGGCGTCGTAGGAAGTGGTGAGCGGCAGTTGCATCGTCAGCAGCGGTCCGTGCACTATCAAGGCCAGCAGGACAATCGCCGCCAACGGGATTGGCCTTCGTAAATAGCTCGTTTCCACGGTATTGGAGGTCCTCCCCGGTTATATGAGCAGGGGTTGGATTCCACATTGCCCAGGAAGGTTTTCCGAGCTCCTGCTGGTGCCTTCGCGGCACCTTCGACCCAAAGTGCCCAGAAACAAAGCTGTGAACTTCTTTGCAGCAGCTCTGTAACCAACTCTATGAAATTGCGTGGCATCAGAGCGTCGGATAGCGCAAGACTTTCCGCCGGAAAAAAGGGAAGTTGAGTTGCGCTCACATCGCACCGATGCCTCGCCAGCGGTTCCATCTCGCCGTTGTCTGTTTGCTATTGCTCAACCTCACCTTGCTTGCGCAGACATTTGAGATCAGTCCCGGCGGGACCGCGCCCACGGCCCCTGCGAAGAAAAAATCGAAGGCTGCCCCTAACCAGTCCGCCCCGGCGGAGAACGGAATCGGATGGGGCTCAGGAATTGAAGTTGCCCGCCAGGCTCGCGCGGCTCAGCAAGCTTTGCAGAAGAACGACTACGCGGCGGCGGTGAACTATGCCACCCGTGCGGCAAATGCCGCACCCCAGAATCCCGCGTTGTGGTTCCTACTCGGATATTCCGCGCGCATGGCTGGCCGCTATCAGATCTCGCTTGACGCCTATCAACGCGGGCTAAAGCTTCAGCCGTCTTCGATTCAAGGGCTTTCCGGATTAGCCCAGACTTATGCCAAAGCGGGCCGGCAGGCGGAGGCACAAGATACCTTGCAAAAGGTTCTGGCAGCGAATCCCAAGAGTGTCACCGATTTGCAGCTAGCAGGAGAGCTCTCGCTTAGCTCGGACGCAGGCACAGCCCTA
>DAIMDJ010000190.1:0-5769 GCA_036725905.1 Terriglobales bacterium | reverse complement strand
CTTCCTTGTGCCTGCATAGCTCATTGGCCGCTTTCTCCAATTCGGGCTTCAGGCGTTCGATATCGGCAGTCTCCATTCGGACTTCCCGCGCGGCTCGCTCCAGTTCGGGCTTGATGCGAGTCATTTCCTCGCGAACCTGGCTGAGATCAATATCCATCTCCGCGTTTACATCCGGAATATCGAAGCTTTCGCCGAAGAACTCCGACTGCTTGCGTTCGGGCAAAGTAAGAGTGAGCGTCTGTTCTTTCTTGTCGCGAATAATGCCGACATTGACGGAATCGGTCTTACGCCCGTGGATGGCGTGAGTGAAGTCTCCAGAGTCATGAATCGGATCGCCGTTTATTTTGACGATTACATCGCCGGCGCGAAAACCTGCCTTGTCAGCGCGGCTGCCTTTATCCACTGAGCGCACCAGCACGCCTTGCCCATTCTTTGCTCCAAAGAAGTCAGCCAACTGGGGAGTCAGGTTCTCAACCATCAACCCGCTGCGCGTGGAAGAATGCAACACCACAATCGAGACCGGGACGTCAATGTCTGGAATTGTAGGAATCGGCGGGATCATAGGCGCCACAAACTTGAAAGGCTTACCCTGAGGCCCCATGGCAAAAGTATTCTTGCGATCTGCAAGTTGCGCTTTGATCGTCATCGGCTGACCGTCACGACTAATTCCCAGCGTGACCACCCTTCCAGGCGGAATCTCGCGGATCATGCGGCGCAACTGCTCCACGCTTTCGACCTGAGTTCCGTTGAGAGTCAGAATAACGTCGTGCTCTCTGATCCCGGCCTTACCAGCAGGAGCGTCCTGATCTACCAGCGTAACTTCTACGCCATGCTCTTCCTTGAGCTTGAGAGCGCTCAGACGATCAGTTCTGATATCGCGCGTATCTACGCCGAGGTACGAACCTCCGCCCAAATCTTCGCTTGAAAATCCATAGGATTCGCCGTAGGGCTGCGATGAGAACGCCTGAGCGGAATATGCTCCAATGGTAAGAATTGCGACGCTAAGCATTGCTTTGAGGATCGATTTACGCATTGTCGTTCCTCCTGATGAAAGATCCTACCGGCTTGCGCGGCGTATGCTTATGTCTCCGGTGGTCGTGCGCACTTTCAGCACCGGGCCGCCGCCGTTGAGATTGCCTTCTGCGGTAACCGTCCTTGGTCCGTAGTCGCCGCCCTCGCTGCTGACGCGAATTTCCGAAAAATCCGTGTGAATGCTGTGGCTGTTGGCGACTTCGATGGATGCGCGAATGCTGATATTAAGATTCGGCGCGAGATAGACGGTTATATCGCCAGCCGAAGTTTCTAATGTCGAGTCGCTACGATCGCCGCTGGAAATGAATTTGGCAACGATGCCTCCAGCGCCTGTTTCTGCCCGCGCAGAGGGTACGCCGTTTAGCTCGATCGAGCCGCCGCCAGTTTCGGCCCGCACCGGACCTTTTGCAGAAGCCAAACGAATGCTGCCGCCGCCGGTTTCGATCTCCGCCGCTCCGCCGATATCTCCCAGGTCGATACTTCCTCCGCCGGTGCTGGCTTTCACTCGCCCGGCGCAGCGTTCTACTTGAATGCTGCCGCCGCCAGTCTCGAGTACAGCTTCCTGCATTCCGGAGACAACGACCAAGCTGCCGCCACCACTCTCGGCGCTGATCTTACCCTTGGCCGAACCCACCTTGATGCTTCCTCCGCCAGTATGCAGGCTGAGATCGCCGCCGATCGCGCCCGCGTCGATGCTGCCGCCGCCAGTTTCAGCATTCACGTTGCCGCCAATGTCGTCGACCCGAATCGTACCGCCGCCGCTGGTAGCGTCAACGCGGCCCGAGATACCCGTCGTCGTGACGCTGCCACCATCAGTTTCCACCTTCACCCAATCCATATTTCGCGGCACGTCGATGGAGAAATCACTAGAGAAGCGATGTGAGCGGCCACCCTGCCAATCGCCCACGATCCATGCCGTGTCGCCGCGCACGTAAGTACTAATCTTGTAGGAGTCGAATTCTCTCCGGGCCTTGTCTTCCGAGCCGCTGTAGGAACGATTATGAATAACGTAGTTGATGGTCGATTGCGAGCCACCCTGCACGCGAACTGTTCCGACATCCACCTTTACGTGCAGATTCTTTGCCGCGGCTAAATTCCCGGTGATCTCCTGCGCCCAATTCCCGCCTTCGCGGTAAACCCGGGTCTGCTGCGCGTCGGCCAACGACAGAAGCAGCAACGAACTGGCACCGAGTTGGAATACCTTTTTCAACGACTCTCCTAATCGACCCCCGAAACCTGGGCCAGCATGTTGCGCGCCTGCAGCCGGATGTACTGGTTCTGATCGTTTGCGGCCAGCTTCTGCAGGACAACGCGTACGCTGCTGTCCGCACGGCAAGGATCCAGCAGGTGCAGCGCCTGAGTTCGCAAGCCAGGATTGGCATCGTTCACCAGAGCTTCAAGTACGGCATCACGTACGCGGACGTCATCCTTCACGTAAGGCCCCAGACCCTCTATTGCCTTCAGGCGCACTCCGGGATTGGAGTCGTAACGCAGCGCGTACAACAGCGCTTCGCGAACATGCACATCATTTGGCTTCTGCGTCAGGAGGTCGACTGAATCCATCCGCACGCCGGAGTTGTAGTTATTGCGCGCCGCGAACAGCAGCAACTGCTGAATGCGCTGATCGTTCAATGATCCCTGCGCTTCCTGGGTGGAAACGGTGTTGTACTTGATGTTGATCTGATTGGATCCCGGCTCTTGCGAGATGGACTGAATACCGGTAACGGACGATTCGGTGGCTGGCGTGGGGACTTCACGAGCGATTTCGGGCTGGGTACCTTTGATCATTTTGTATGTGGCTCCGATGCCTCCGGCAAAACCAATGATGAAGATCACCGCTGCCAAAGCGGGAGAGAACTGAATCTGTCTCAACCAGGCTGCCGGTTCGAAAATGAATCGTTGCCACCAGCCACCCTGCTCAGCGGTCTCCAGCGCTTCTTGCAGGCGCATTCGCGAGGACGTCAGCAGATTGGGCGAGGGCTCTTCAACCGGGTGCTTGGAAAGCGTCGCGTGGAACTGCCTGGTAGCCTTCAGCTCGGCAGCACAATCAGTGCAGCGTGTAAGGTGTTGTTCCAACTCATACCGAGCGTCGTCGGGAAGCTCGTTGTACACATACAGCAGAATGTTTTCTTGAACCCACTCGCATTTCATAATTGCACCCCCAATTTGGGGCATTTATTTTTCATCGCATATCCGCCAGTGCGCCGCGTAATTTCTGGGTGGCGCGAAACAAGGTATTCTTCGCAGTCTCTTCTGTTGTGTGCAAAATTTCACCTACCGTTCGCAATTTCAAACCGTGATAATGCTTCAGCTCGAAGACCATGCGCTCGCGTGGCGTCAGCCGGTCCAATGCACTTGTGATCCGCGTGCCTAATTCCCGGCGCATAAGATCACGCTCGGGATTGGCGGCAGCCCGCCCATCTGGCACGCGCTCCAGCACATCGTACTGCTCGCCTTCCGCATCTGTCGCGACCGGCGCGTCTTCTTTTCGCACCTGTTTCTTCCGCAGGTGATCGAGGCACAGATTGGTCACGATGCGGTAAATCCAGGTATAAAACGAACACTCGAAGCGAAAATTGCCAACGTTCTTATACGCCTTCAGGAAGGCTTCCTGATAGATATCCTGTGCTTCTGTGTCCGATCCGGTGAGATGCATGGCCAGCCGGAGCACTGCCTGGTCGTAGTGCCGTACCAATTCCTCGAAGGCAGCGCGATTGCCCCGCTGCGCCTCGCGGATGAGCAAGCTGTCGTCGATTCGGCCTAGACCGTGCCCAGCCATTTGGCCCCGCCATGAGGGGTTCTGGGACCTGCTGCTGCGTTCCGCCGGAGCGCGTCCGGCACCCGGACGGAAACTCTCGCCAACCGTAATAGATACTGCCCACGCATCGGTCGGCATATTCTCTTCTTGTGCCTCGACATAACCAGGTGGCCGCCGCTGTAGGCCATTCTTCCCGGTTGCACTGCCATAGACGTGTGAAAGGCGAAACCGTGAGCAAGATTATAGGGGGTTTGGCAGGATTTTTGCTGACGGGAACGGGCTGTGTCGAAGGAATTTAGCGCGAAAGTGGGGCAACGGACTGCCCGCTGAAAACTGGGACTAGAATCTGAGATCTGGTTCTCGAAGACGGCCAAACGATGAGTCCGCTCCCAGGTGAGGTTCGCAAGATTCCAGCGAGAAAATCAGTTCTCAGTTCTCAGTTGGCGCTACTCGACCGCTTCTTTCTCAATGATGACCTTCAAATGCGTGGTCACATCCCTGTGCAGCCGAATAGGGACGGTGAACTCGCCCAGCGTCTTGAGCGGTTCGTGGAGCTGGATCTTACGACGATCCAGATCGAAGCTTTTCCTCGCGAGCGCTTCGGCAATATCACCGGACGTGACCGATCCAAAGAGCTGATCGTGCTCTCCGGAGCGACGTTGGAATGAGACTGAGAGGCCATCGAATTGTTTGGCCAGCTCTTCCGCTTGCGTTTTCTCCTTGGCGGAGCGCCGCACGGCGGCTGCCTTCATCTGTTCAATGACGGCCTTATTCGCGGCTGAGGCCTCGATTGCCAGCTTGCGAGGGAGGAGATAGTTCCGGCCATATCCGTCGGCGACCTTCACCACATCACCGCGCGAGCCTAGCTTGACTACATCTTCTTTCAGGATCACTTCCATGAGATGACTCCGTTCAGAAATTCTTTGCCACAGATTTGCACGGATGAACACGGATCAGGATCAACAAAGAATCCGTGAATATCTGTGGCGCACAGCGCTTACGAAGCGCGTCCTGCAAATGGCAGCAGTGCGATATTGCGGGCCTGCTTAATTGCCGTCGACAAGCGTCGCTGATGTGGCGTGCAAACACCGGTCAAGCGGCGCGGCACAATCCTGCCACTCTCGGCGACAAACTGCGCGAGCAGCCGGTAATCCTTGTAATTGATGGCCTCAATCTTCTCCACGCAAAACTTGCAAACCTTCTTGCGCCGGAAATATTTGCGGCCACCTTCGCGGCCCCCGGGCCCTCCCGGGCCGCCAGCACGCGGTGGACGCCGCTCGCCGCGGTCTCCGCTTTGGGTTCGCTCTCCGCCGCCTTCAGCGCCGGATGATGTCGGTCTAGTTTCGTCAGCCATGATGCTCCTTAAACTCAGGTTCCGGAGCTACGGGCGTCCTCGCCCGTAGACTTGGTAGGCTAGGCGAGCCCCCGCCGCTCCATTTGTTGCTTTATGCCGTCACTGCCGCGGTTTCGCTTCCGGTTTCGGCGGGTGGAGGAGCTGCCTTGCGGCGCGACTCCCGAATTTTCTTGATCTTCTCCAGGCGCTTTTCTTCCTCGTCGGTGCGCACAGTGAGGAACTTAATCACCGGCTCAGTGACGCGCAAACGCCGCTCGAGCTCGTGGATCAGCGCACCTCCGCCTTCAACAGTCAGCAGGATATAAATACCTTCGTGAAATCTGCGGACCATGTAGGCAAGCCGCCGCTTGCCCATTTTTTCGACGTTTTTCACGTTTCCGCCAGACGATGACACGGCAGATTCCAACGTCGAAATCAGCTTGTCCTGGTCTTCCTCCGCCATGTCGGGACGGACGATAAACATCAATTCATAAGTACGGTTCATTTCATCTCCAAAATTTCCATCGCGATGTCATTCTGAGCGAAGCGAAGAATCTGTGCATTATTGATGATCAGCAACGATGCATAGATCCTTCGAGGCTTAAGCCTCTCAGGATGACAACGAAACTCCGTCATTCAGGTTCGG
>DAIMDJ010000189.1:0-5774 GCA_036725905.1 Terriglobales bacterium | reverse complement strand
CGCCAGTCGTGGTATCGACCGCGTCGCCCGCCACCCACGCGCCCTCGAGATCAGTGACGTCAACTTCAATCTCACTGATCTTGGCTTTTTGAATTTCCTTCAGAGTTGCGGCATTAAGCTTGCGTCCCGAGTGAGCAATCTCCTCACCCGACTTATTCTTGACGCTGCGCGCCAGCTTCATTCCCAACAGGTTTGTCGGCTTATCGCCGGCAGGATCAATCGTCCAATACAGCTTTTTGTCCCGAATGACCAGGCGATCGACCGTGTAGAACGTCTTTAAGATGTCTTCGCCCGAACGCAGACCGAGTGCGCGCAGGAAAATCGTTCCCAGAAACTTGCGCTTGCGATCGATGCGGACGTAAAGAACGTTCTTCTGGTCGTATTCAAATTCCACCCATGAGCCGCGGTAAGGAATGATCTTGCCTAGGAAATAAGTGCGGTTATTGGCGGTCTCGAAGAACACGCCGGGGGAGCGGTGAAGCTGGCTTACGATCACTCGTTCGGTGCCGTTCACGATGAAGGTGCCGTTGTCGGTCATCAGCGGCACGTCGCCGAAGAAGACCTCCTGCTCTTTAATGTCGCGGATTGAACGATTGCCCGTTTCCGCATCCTTCTCGTAAATCGTCAGCCGCATCGTCACCTTGAGCGGCGCGGAATACGTCATGCCCTTCTCTTCGCACTCGGTCACATCATTCTTTAGCTGCAAACCTACGGGGTCACCGCACTTGTTGCAGAAATCAGGTGTGTTGGCGTTGTACGTGCCGCACTTCGGGCAGAGCACATCTCCGGGGTGATACGGGTCGGTGATGACCGTCGATCCGCAATTCTTGCAAGTGGTGCGCAGATGGTGCAGCCCTTTTAGATGGCCGCACTTGCATTCCCAATTTCCGATAGCGTAATCGACAAACTCGAGCTGCGAAACATTGCGGAAATCGGTAATGGGAAACACCGACTGGAAAACCGCCTGCAAACCGGCGTCGTCACGCTCGCTGGGCAAGCGGTCCATTTGAAGGAAGCGGTCGTAAGAGCGCTTCTGTACCTCGATCAGATTCGGAATCTGGATCGTGGCGGGAATTTTGGAAAAATCAAAGCGTTTACGAAAGGTATTATTCTTCGACATTCAGATGACTCCAACTCTCAAGCGCAGCCGGAGGCTGCATTCAACCGCGGGATAAAAACCATGTGGGAATGGGACTATTCCCCGTTCGGCGGGTCACAGGCCCGCCGCCCTATCACTCATGCTTAACAGACACATATGCGCCCGGAGGGACGTAGCTCCCCGCAGGCGCCATTGGCGGCGCTTGGCCTATGTTGAAATGTAAGTTTCCGCGCCAGTTCTAAGGCCTGTTCAGTTCCGCTGCCCGCGAAACAGTCTGCCAACCCTTATTCGCGACTCTGCTCCGCTTCCCTGGGTTGTTGAGGAGAGCCGCAGCACTTCCGGTCAAAGTGGGGAAGCGGCGTTGATATAGATGATAACACCGCCCTCCTGGATTCAGCAACAGCATCTTATGGAGACCGGGCGTCCGCGCCCGGTGAATTGCACGGGCGAGACGCCCGTCTCTCCATTGCAGCTATTTTACTTCGACCGTTGCTCCAGCTTCCGTGAACTTCTTCTTAATGTTCTCGGCTTCCTCCTTCGATACGCCCTCTTTCACGGTCTTGGGAGCGCCATCCACCAGATCCTTGGCTTCTTTCAAGCCCAGGCTGGTGACTTCGCGTACCGCCTTAATCACGTTAATCTTGTTCGCGCCCACTTCCTTGAGCACAACCGCGAATTCAGTCTTCTCCTCGGCCGGAGCCGCACCCGCCGCCGCACCGCCGCCACCCGCTACCATTACGGGGGCCGCAGCCGCAGCCGAAACGCCGAGACGCTCTTCCAGTTTCTTGACTAACTGCGCCGCGTCGAGCAGCGACAGTCCTACTATTTGCTCTTCCAACTGCGCCAGATCTGCCATTTTCAGTTCTCCAGTATTTTTAATTCTTCCTTGCAGAGACGCAGCGTGCTACGTCTGCCGCTTTCGTTATCCGTGATCCAAGTTTCCAGTGCGCTTGGTCTTGATTTCTGCCACGCCAGACACGGGGCAACTCAGACTACGCAACCCTTGATCACTGATAACCAAAACCGTTACGCCTTGACGAACGTTTTATCCTCAAGCGCCTTGCGGATGTACCGCATAAGCGTTATCGCCTTGTGCTCAGCTAGCAGCGTGGCGGTTCCGAGGTCTTCCAGACTTACAGGGAATTTGTACTTAGTCCCGTCCACTTCGACCTCATAGAACGCGTGACCTGCTCGGTAAAACGAGAAGCGCGCGACGTTGTCTTTGACAATATCTCTGATCTTCAAGGCCCGTCTCAGACCCCAGCAGGCGCATTATTCGCAAACTTCTGCTTCTCCACTCCCTGATTGATCACGACCGCCAAGTCGCGTCCCACGGCATTCATTGCCGATACCAACCGTTGCGCTGGAGCATTCAGCAGGAACAGCAACTTGGAGTAAATCTCTTCCTTCGACGGCATGGTCGCCAGCGATTCGATCTCCTTGATCGAAACCACGCGGCCTTCGACCACACCGGCCTTAAACGTGAACTCCGGGTTATCCTTGGCGTACTTCGCCAGAGCTTTTGCCAGCGCCACTGGATCGCCTTCCGTGTAAGCGATCGAGGTCACGCCGGAGAGGCCCTTCAGCACTTCCTCGACTTTGGTGCCCTTGGCAGCGCGTTCCGCCAGCGTATTCTTGACGACGCGATACTTCGCTCCCGAACTGCGCAGCGTTTTGCGAAGCTCATAATCCTGAGCGACCGTCAGCTTGCTGTACGTCGCGACAATTACGCTGGAAACCTTCTTCAGCTCCGTTCCCAGCTTCTCAACCTGTTCCTGCTTCTTAGCTCTGGTGACCGCCATTATCTAGAACCCCTTTTTGTGTGGGAACGGGGCTTCGCCCCGTTCGGGCGGGTCAAAGACCCGCCCCCACACTCTTATGCCTTCGCCGCGGTCTCGATCGCCGTGGTATCAATCGATATGCCTGGCCCCATGCTTGAGCTCAAATAGCAGCCTTTCACGTACTTGCCTTTGGCCACCGATGGCTTAGCCTTGATCACGCTGGTTATAAGAGTGCTGGCGTTCTCGACCAGCTTCTCGGGCGGAAATGAAATTTTTCCCACGGCCACATGAACCAGCGCCGTCTTATCCGTCCTAAACTCAACCTTCCCGGCTTTGACTTCCTGCACTGCCCGCGCGACATCGAACGTGACCGTTCCAGTTTTCGGATTGGGCATCAGGCCTTTCGGCCCAAGCACTTTTCCCAATCTCCCCACCGATTTCATGACGTCCGGCGTCGCGATCAGAGCGTCAAAGTCAGTCCAGTTCTCTTTGTTGATCTTCTCCACCATCTCTTCGCCACCAACGTAGTCAGCTCCGGCCTGCTCGGCTTCTTTCACTTTCTCACCGCTGGCAATCACCAGGACGCGCTTTGACTTGCCCAGGCCATGCGGGAGCACGACCGTGCCGCGCACCATCTGGTCCGCATGCTTCGGGTCGACACCGAGCCGCATCGTAATCTCAACCGTCTCGTCAAATTTGGCGAATTTCACTTTTTGCAGCAGCGGAACGGCGTCCTTCAACTGATACGGACGCGCTTCCACCGCCTGCCGCGCTTTCGTGATGTTTTTCCCTGCTTTCTTCATGATTTCTCCGTCTCCCACCGCTCATCGCTGTTCCGTGAGCCGTAGTGTTTTCGACTCTATTTTGTAGCGCAGGCCTCTGGCCAGCCACTGGGCCGCCGGGACGGCGGCGCTACCCGACCACATCAATTCCCATTGACCGCGCTGTCCCGCGCACGCTCCTTACCGCCGCGTCGATCGACGCCGCATTTAAGTCCGGCATCTTCTGTTTCGCGATGTCCTCCACCTGCTTCAGCGTGACTTTCCCGACCTTATCTTTATTCGGCGCGCCCGATCCTTTGGCGATTCCGGCGGCTCTCTTCAACAGAATCGAGGCCGGAGGCGTCTTGGTGATGAACGTGAACGAGCGATCGTTATAGACCGTTACCACCACCGGAATGATGAGACCTTCCAGTTCCTTCTGGCTGGTGCGGGCGTTGAACTGCTTGCAGAATTCCATGATGTTGATCTGCGCCTGCCCAAGCGCGGGCCCAACCGGGGGCGCCGGAGTTGCTTTGCCAGCCGCAATCTGCAGCTTTACCGATCCTGTCGCCTTCTTTGCCATAATTCTCTTCCCTGGCGCCTTTCGCGCCTTTGTTTAGGACAATTTCTTTTCTACCTGGCTGAACTCCAATTCCACAGGTGTCGAGCGCCCGAAAATCGTCACCATAACTTTGACTGTCTGCCGGTCTTCGTTGACATCGTCGACAATACCGTCAAATGACGCAAATGGACCCTCGGTGATCTTTACGGATTCATTCTTCTCGAACTTAACCTTGAGCTTCGGCTTATCCTTCGCCTCGCTTACTCGATAAACGATGTGCTGAACCTCTTCTTCCGACAGTGGCGTAGGCTGCTGCCCGGTTCCGACGAATCCAGTCACACGCGGCGTGGATTTCACTACGTGCCATACGTGATCATCCATATCCATCTCGACGAGCACATATCCCGGATAGAACATGCGGTCCACGGTATACTTCTTACCGCCCCGAACTTCTGTGACTGCTTCAGTTGGGATCAGCACGCGTCCGATTTTGTCCTGTAAACCGAAAGCCTGTACGCGCGACTCCAGCGATTCTTTGACCTTTCGCTCGAATCCCGAATAAGAGTGGATGATGTACCACTTCATATTCGGATTGCGCGGCTGTTCGGCCGGCGACTCAGCGCTAGTCGTCACGCCGTTTGCGCTCGTCTCCGCGTCCGCCTGATTTTTCTCTTCATCCTGCATAAGTTCTTCCAAAACATCTACCTCTCTACTCTCAGCGGTGGGTAAGATACTGGATGAGCGATGTGACGCCTCTTCCCACCGTGTTGTCCACGAACCAAAAATAAAATGCGAACAGAAAAACCGTGATGACAACCACGGCCGTCGTCGCCTGCACTTCCTTGAACGACGGCGCGGTGACTTTTTTCATCTCCGTGCGCACATCGCTGTAAAAGCCTTTGATCCGCTCCGGCCAGGATCTAATGCGGTCACCAAAATCGCCGGCTGCTGCAAGTGTATTCGCCATCTTCTTCGTCTCGACTCCCATCACTCGACCTGTCCCTCTTGTTCCCAAACTCTGGCAGGGGCGGAGGGATTCGAACCCCCAAGTCCGGTTTTGGAGACCGGCAGTTTAACCGTTGAGCTTACGCCCCTGTTTGCGTAGAGCGGGCGCCCTCGCCCGCGTTCCACGTCATTTCACTTCCTTATGCGGCGTGTGCTTCCGGCAACGCCGGCAGAATTTCTTGATCTCCAGCCGATCCGGAGTGGTTTTCCGGTTCTTGGTGGTCGAATAATTCCGCTCTTTGCAATCACCGCACTGCAACGTAATGATCTCTCGGGGCATTCAGCACCTAGCTTCTTTCTGTGTGGCGCGGGCGCCCTCGCCCGCGAAAAACTCTGCGGAGCTTCGCTCCGCCTGGACGGCCGAGGGCGGTCATCCCTACAGCTTTACTGCACAATCTCGCTGATGGTTCCTGCGCCCACCGTGTGCCCGCCTTCGCGGATCGCGAAGCGCAGGCCTTTCTCCATCGCCACCGGCGTGATCAGCTCAATCACCAGTTGTACGTTGTCTCCGGGCATCACCATCTCGGTGCCCGAGGGAAGCTCTGCCACTCCGGTGACATCCGTCG
>DAIMDJ010000188.1:0-5778 GCA_036725905.1 Terriglobales bacterium | reverse complement strand
ATTTCGTCCTGCACGCCGTCAGCGAAGAACGCGTTATCGGGGTCGGTGCTCAGATTTTCAAATGGAAGCACCGCAATCCCAGCCGGCAGCGGCTGGGCTGACTCCAAGGTGACTGGTTTCTTCGATTCCTCAACGAGCTTCTCAAAACGGGGATCACCGCGCAGCGGATCCCAATCGGGATTGAGATGCAGTTCACCATACGATGGCCCGTTTGGAGGACCGGATGCAGGTTTACTCAGCCCCTCCAACTGCTCTAAGGCGAGATCCTTCTCGCCGGTGAGCGCATAGATGCGGGCGAGACTGGTCATTAGCCAAACTCCTCCCAAGGCGTCCTTTGTAGGAGGAAGCATGTCGCAGGCGGTACGTCCCTCGCGGATTGCTTTCTCTTTGTCTCCTAACTCAGCGTCAATGAGTGCTAGCACGGCTAGCGGTTGAGCATTTTGCGATTGAGCATGGACGAGTTTCTCGGCTTCAGCGCGCGCGGCTGTAAAAGCCGAATGGGCGGCATTTGCGTCTTGTCGCAGCTTAGCAAGCAGTCCTTCATACCAGGTGTGCGGGAATGGAACGTAAAACATATCGATCGTCCCTTCGTGGGGCATGTTCGCCAGAGCGCGGGCTGCTTTCGTCGGATCGCGCTCGTAACGAGCGAGTCGAAACGAGAGATCAGCCAGTTCGGTTGCGGACTGCGAACTCTCGCTTTCAATCGTGTTTAGGACAGCACGCAAAGACGCCATGTCTGCTCGAGCTTCGAGCCCGATAAATGCTCGATCAGCTTGCAGCGTGGGGCTTCGCGGCTCCAACGCTTGCAGGCGAATGGCTAAGGCGTCTGCCTCTTGGTATCTGCGCAGAGTCATATATACCCAGGCTAAATCCATGATCGTACTCGAATTGCGAGGATCGAGCTCGACGGCGCGTTCAAGATTTTGCCTTGCTTCCTGCCAGCGGCCCTCCCACCGATTCATTTGACCGAGAAGCCGAAAGACCTCTGCGTCGTTAGGAAGTTCGTGTTGAGCCTTGACCAGCTCCTCGCGCGCCCGAGGATAATTCAAATAACCCCAAAAAAAGTGATTCGCCTGCGCAAGATGCGTCTCGCCCGCATCAGGCTGAAGACGAACCGCAGCATCTACACTGCTTTGTGCTAAGGCCAGGCGCGGTTCAGTGTGATCGTAATTAGAGAAATATATTTGATCATTCGCGGAGGCGAGCTGGCAATGGGCGAGTAGAAACGCAGGATCGCGCGCTATCGCTTCGTCAAGAAGCTGGACGGCCTTAAATAATGCCTTCTCTCGGCGAGCGGGATTAAAGCGAGCATTGTACCTAAGCTCTTTTGCTTTCAAGTATAGATCATATGCAGCTAGATCAGATGTCGGACGTTCCTCGATAGCCGCTTTCGCTGTTGGCGACAACTTCGCCTGAAGCTGCGCGGCAATCGCCTCTGCAATCTGGCTCTGAATTGCAAAGATGTTATCAAGTGGCCGATCGTAATGCTCTTCCCACAAATGCTTGTTTGTTCTCGCGTCGATTAGCTGCGTGCTGACTCGGACACGATTTGTAAGGCGCTGCACAGTGCCCTCCACCACATGGGTGACACCAAGTTCGCTCGCAATCTGGCGCAGGTTTCGCTTCGTGCCTGCTTTGTATTGCATCACCGACGTTCGGCCGATGACCTTCAAGTCGGCAATCTTGGTCAAGTCATTAAGGATCTCGTCCTGGACACCGTCAGCAAAGGACGCGTTTTCCGGATCGGCGCTTAGATTTTCAAACGGCAAGACCGCGATACCGATCGATAGCGGCGATAGCGGGCGTGGTGGTTCTCTCTCCCAGAACATTACACCAAGCGCCGCTCCGAGAGCGATCAATAATGCCGCGAGTGCCGTAGAAGTTGGGTTCCGTCGCATCCATTTTCTTCCGCGAGTGAAAACTCCAACGCGCCGAGCGCGAATTGGTTCATGTCGCAACCAATGTTCAAGATCATCCGCCAGCGTTCCTGCGGATTGATAGCGCGCGTTCGGATCACTCTCCAGACAGCGAGCAACGATTGTCTCCAGATCGCGGTCTAGCGAAGGTGCGAGCGAACGCAAACGCGGCGCCGCAGTTGCGGCGGCCTGATGAATAACATGAAGAACATTCGGGCCCACGAACGGCGGCCGCCCAGTAAGAAGGTAAAACAAAATCGCCCCGAGGCTGTAAACATCAGCGGCGCAGGTAAGCTTGTCGGCTGGGCATTCGGTCTGCTCAGGCGCGATGTAGCCTGGTGTTCCGAGCGTCTCAAGCGTTCTTGTTAGGTCGCTAGTTTGATCCAGCCATTTTGCCAGGCCGAAATCGCTCACCATCGGTTCGCCGTTCTCATCAAGAAGGATGTTTCCCGGCTGAAGATCGCGGTGGAGAACTCCTTTGCCATGGGCGTAAGCAATCGCGCGCGCGACCTTAGCCATCAGTCGCACACCCTCGCGAGGCTTTGCGCGAAGCGTGGGCAACGCCGCGCGCAGGCTCCCACCCATCGCGTATTTCATGCTGAAATACGGCAGGCCTTGCTCACTTTCGCTGACCTCGTAAATCGGAAGAATGTTCGTGTGATCGAGGCTGGCGACCGCTTCGGCTTCGCGGCGAAAGCGCACCAGCGTCTCATGCGAATTCACCTGATGAGCAAGTATGCGCTTTACTGCGACGATCCGGCGCGAGTGCTGCTGGCGTGCGCGATAAATTACTCCCATGCCGCCGCGGCCGATCTCCTCCAGAATTTCGTAGTGACCAAGACGCCACTGTGTGTCAGTCACGTTCGCTTCTACAAGGATGCTTTCGAACGTTTCGCGTGACGCCCCGCCTTTAGCTTCGAGTCCCGCGCGCAGGAGACAGTTGATGCAAGTTCCGTGATCAACTTGTGTTGTCGCGCCACACCGCGGGCATTTCGCCAGATCCTCGACTCCGTCTGGGGCGGAATCACATGGCTTGGCTGTCTTGTTCATCAGGCTGCAGTGGCTAACGCCGCGCACAAATGGCGGATCTCGTCATCTACATCGGCTGGGTTCGCGACCGTGTGAGCAACTTCTTCGCGCAGGAGCCACCGATAACGCTGGCGAAGATTGTGTAATTGCTTTTTCACTACTGCCTCTGCAACGCCTAACGCGGCGCCGAGATTGGCGTATGAGATATCGGCGTGTTCTGCCGCGAGGCAATCGCGCAATCCCTCAAAAAGCCGAAGACGTCCTTTGCCTTCGCACTCTTCTCGCAATCGCCGGAGTGCCTGCTCCACGACTGTTGCAGCCCAGCCAAGATCAAAAAGCCGCTCGGGCGCAAGCGAATTGAGCGCGCGAGGCGAGATCGGCACCTGCGAGGGCGCTTCTGCCATCCAGGCATCCCAGGAAACGAATTGAACGCCGCCGCCCCGTTTCAGTGTTCGATTTGTATCCGAAACGTTGTGAAGAAAATTCTGGAGCGACTTGAGCAAGAGTGAGCGGAAGCGGCCGCGGCTTTGGTCAGCCTGTCGAAGCCAGTTCGTTTTCAGAATCATCAAAAAGAAATCCTGCGTGATGTCCTGCGCGTCCTCAGCCGAATAGCCGCGACGGCAGACGTAGGAGAAAACGGGACGCCAGTAAGTCCGGCAAAGCTCCGCCAGCGCTTCGGCAGCTTTCTGCTGGTCACCGTCGGCGTTCGCCCCAGAAAGGACGAGACTCCAGCGCGTGGTGGTGAACACCCGCGGCTCGGCTTCCGCATTCACCAGCGAGTAGCGTGAGCGTTTTTTGGTTCTTCTACAAGCCTAAAGATGCAGACACGAATTTCACGAATTCGCATCAAATGGCCCCAAGAGTTTCCCAGCAGGCGATTCGAGCCTTATGAAATTTGTGACAATTCGCCTGCCACGCCGAAGCGCGGCGGAGGCGGGGTGCAATTCGTGTCAACCGGACTGGCGCAAAGCTCCAAAAATTTCGGAACTTTGCTTTCCAGTTCCTTTAGTGATGTGTATGAAAACTTATACTTCGTTAAATCGAAATCGTTTCCTATCACATCTGCACACAAGTTTTTGTGCACTCACGATCCTTGGCGCGCTATTAACGTTGCCAAGTTCTGACGCTGTAGAACCCAGGGCCAGACCCGAACCCGCAGCTGGCAGACCCGAGCCTGCAAGCGGAGAGTTTTTTCCTTGCTTCAATTACGCTGGTCCTCCTCGCCAAGTCGGTGAAAACGTGATTATCACGTTCAACGTCAGTGGACCGGCTACTGGCACCTTCACCGGATCTAGTGTAGGCATTGAACTGGATGTCGTTCATCGCGATGGTTCCATCACGCTCCATGGCACCCTCCTCTTCACCGGCTCGGTGAATGGAAGGTCCGGCACGCTGCTCTTAACTTACGAAGGCATAGGCAACGCTGTGACCGGCCACGAAACTCTGCGTTTTGTAGGCAGACAAGGGACTGGCGATCTAGCCGGCGTGTATGCAAACATAACGGCTGAGGGTGACGTGGGCGCCCCCGAGCCGGGATGCGACCTTTCGGGGGCGGGGACTTATACCGGGCACGTTGTGTTTGCCCCCTAAGTCCGCCAAGTAAAAGGCGTAGTTTGCGATCAGCCGTCACGCCTCATCGCGTGGCGGCTTTTTTGTTTCAGAAGGCCTACAAAGAAACAATAAATGCTATGGTCCTGGTTCTCGTTAGGCTACGGCTCGATAATACATCTCCAAAAATTCCGGAACTTTCGCTGCCAGTTCCTTTAGAGGTTTGTATGAAAGGGAAACAAGCAATATGAAAAATGAAAACCCACTAACAAAGCTCATGCTGCTATTAGCAGTGTTACTGACTCTTAGTCGAGCTCAGGCACAAGCCGACATCCTTCGCCCTGTCAGCATCGGCTTTGCCCTCACGCGAACGAATGGCGCGGCTCAGCAAAATCAAGCGCTAGCGCCGTCCACGCCCCAAGCATCGCCGCAGGTGCAATACATGGTAATCGAGCTCGGAGGGAGAACGGCGCTGAATATAAGTGAGTCCGGTCAAATCGTCGGCAGCAAGGTTTCCGCACCCGAGCTCATCTACGCCGCATTTTGGGCCAGCAGCCGGAGCGCGCCGATTGATCTCGGCACATTGCCTGGTCTCAACAGCGTCGCCCGCGGTATTAACCCTCGGCGCGAGATCGTGGGATTTGCGTTTAACGAAGACTTCTCTGTTGAGCGGCCCTTGTTTTGGGCAAGTCCTAACAGTGCCTCGGTCGAACTCCCCGGTCTGCCGGCCGGCCTTTTGGGTGAAGTGTACGACATCAATCCATCAGGCCAGATCGTCGGGCAGTTCTTTAACGCGGACTTTTCAGTGAATCCGGCGGTTTTTTGGCCGAACAGCAAGGCAGCGCCCATTTATCTTCACGAGTTGAGCAATGAGCTTCCGGCCAGCGTGGCCACCAACATCAATGCTTCCGGCAACATCCTCGGCGATGCTTGCGACCAAGCCGGCGTTGAATGTCATGCCGTGTTCTGGGCGAACAGCACGAGCACTCCGCTGGCGCTGGCTTCACCGGGAAGCGGATTCATTTACAGCTTTGTCGTTTTCCCCAGTCACGCCATCAATGGTGCGGGAAACATGGTTGGTTACGCATATACACCCGGCTTCGCCGCCCTGCGCGCGGTATTCTGGGCCAGCAGCTCGAGCCCGGCGGTGATTCTGAGCACAGTTTCCGAGTTTACCAACACTGTCGCGGCAGGCATCAGTGACAACGGCCAGATCGTGGGCTATGGATATAATGAGGATTTTTCGAAAAGCCATCCCTTTATCTGGCCCAGTGCCACCAGCCAG
>DAIMDJ010000187.1:0-5779 GCA_036725905.1 Terriglobales bacterium | reverse complement strand
TCGAACTATTTTTATTATTTAGCGATTCAGAGGACGAACGTCGCAACCGCCATCATCCTGCAATATACGGCTCCGATCTGGGTTCTGTTGTACGCCGTCTTTAGGGGAATTCAAAGAGCGACATGGCAGCGAATCGCCGGAGTCGCGCTGGCGCTGGCGGGGATTGCTTTGGTGATTGGAATCTTCGGATCAGGCAGTTTCAAGCTGGATCGTATCGGCGTGATCGCCGCTCTGCTCGCTGCCTTTTCGTTTGCGTTTTACAACATTGGCGGACATAGCATTCTTGCGCGCTATGACCGCTGGACGGTGCTTCTGTACGTCACAGGCAGTGCATCTCTTTTCTGGATTTTGGTCAATTCTCCTTGGAAGATCGCGGCCGCACATTACTCCGCTGCGCAATGGCTGTTCCTGCTGTTTTTTTCGCTGCTCTCGGTGTTGGCGGCGTTCTCCTTTTATTTTGCGGGATTGCAGCATCTGGAGCCGACGCGTGCTGTGGTGGTAAGTTGCCTGGAACCGGTGTTTTCGATTGTGATCGCGGCCATCGCATTGGGCGAGATTCTGCGGCCGTTGCAGGCAGTGGGAATCGTCCTGGTGCTCGCGGCTATTATCGTGGTGCAGATGCCTGAACAGCAGAAGGCCGCTGAGATTACGCTGATCGAGCCGGTTGACTGATGGAGCCTATTCCAACTGCTTCCCTTTCGTCTCCGGCAATTGCGTCGCAACCATGCACGCGAGCAAAAACGACAGGCCGCAGAGATAAAAGGCCCAACTCAATCCTTTGGCTTGGCCGACGCGCCCGATCACGTAGGGCGCGACAGAGCTCATGGTGCGGGCGCCGTTGTAGGTAAAGCCCAGGGCGCGGGCGCGCACGCTGGTGGGAAAAATTTCGCTGCCGATAATTCCTGATCCAGAAAAAAAGCCAGTGCCAAAAAAGGCGACAACCGTACCCAGAACGAGTAGCGCCGAAGGCGCTCTGACCATGGCATAAAGCGGAACTAGAAGAGCAGCCAGGAATGTATACAGAATGAAAGACTTTCTTCGTCCAAGATGATCTGCCATCCAGCCGAAGCTGGCGTAGCCGGGAAACATCCCGAACAAGTTCAGCACGATCAAGAGGGTGGTGGTTCCCATGACGCCGAAGCCACGACCGCCTTGTGCTACTGGGAGCGACAGATATGGTGGCATCCAGGTGAACAGGCCCCACCAGGCGAACATGCCAAAGAAATTCATGAATAGAAGAGCAAAAGTGTGTTTTGCGAATGGAGGCTGGAAGATGCGGATGAAACCCGGTTCTACAGCTCGTATTGGCTGGCGGAGAGTCGCTTCTCCGTCGGCTAGCGCCACGGTCTTGGCGCGGTGCGCCCTCCACATTTCGGACTCCGGCACGCCCTTTTGAATCCATAACGTGACCAGCGCCGGCAGAATTCCCACGAAAAATACCATTCGCCAATCGGCATAGTGCAGCACGATTCCTGCAACCAGCGCCGCGAATGCATAGCCTATTGCCCATGAGCTTTGCACAATCGCAATCGCTTTGGCGCGCAACTCTGTGGGCCAGGTCTCGGCGACAAGAGTTGCTCCGGTATTCCATTCACCGCCCATTCCCAGGCCGAGGATGAAACGGAAAACAGCGAGCATCAGCACAGAAGTCGACAGGCCAGAGGCGAATGAGCAGATTGAATACGTGAGGATGCTCAACATTAGCGCGCGCTTGCGGCCGATGCGGTCGGCCAGGAATCCGAATGCCACGCCGCCAATGCCGGAAGCCAACAGAGTCAAACTGCCGAGTGATCCCGCGAGCGCCTTGCTCATTCCGAGGTCGCGCATGATGTAGGTCAGCACCAACGCATAGAGCATGGCGTCGAAGGCGTCGAGCATCCAGCCCAGCGCGGCTGCCAATAACGTGCGCCGCTGCGCGGAGGTGACTTGGGCAAAGCCGAGGGGCGTAGCCATTCGCAGGATTGTCAATTTTCACGGGGATGTTGGCAATTGGAAAATGCGGTGTTGCTCGACCATGAGCAGCGAGCTTCGGAAACTCCTGGCGGTAATGGAATTAAAGTTCTTCTCAGCGACCTTTGTGTGTTTTCTCTGCTAACTCTGCGGTAAATCTTTAACCGCAGGGTACGCAGAGATTGTTCGCAGAGTTCGCTAAGAAGAGCCCTGGTTATTTTGCTCGCCGCAATTCAATTGGTCTTCTCGCTGCGGAGCGGGTTCGACTGGTTGGCTCCTGAGCTTCAGAAGGTGGAAGTATCGCCGGGCGTGTTTGACGTCAGTCGCGATCTGATCGCGAAGGGCATCTATCGAAGGAAACTTGATCTCATCACGCAGCCGCTCCAGGAAATGAATTTCAACTTCCGTTTCCGGCGTGAGTTCGATGGGATGAAAATTCAAGAGATGGCTTTCAATCGCAAATAAATCCGGCCCAAACGTGGGGCGATTGCCCACGTTGGTCACTGAATCGAAGCATTCGCCAGCCAGGCGCGTTCTTGTAATGTAAACGCCGTCTTTGGGAACAAGCTCTTCGTAGCGGGCAAGATTGATGGTTGGCACGGTGTACCTGGAGCCGTATCCTCGGCCTCGGCCCGGGGTTGAAAGAATGCTGAAGGGCCGGCCTAGCAGATGGCGCGCACGGCTCACACGTCCTTCGCCAAGCAACTTGCGGATGTGGCTGCTCGAGACCGGCTCGCCGCGCAGCTTCATCTCCGGGTAAGTGACGACCTTGAAACCCATCTCTTGACCATACTGCGCGAGCATCTCCACCGTTCCCGCGGCCTTGTGGCCGAAACGGAAGTTGAATCCTTCATGCACTTCTTGAGCCTGTAGTTTTTGTTTTAGGATTTGTTCTGCAAATTCCCGTGGGCTGAGGAGCGAAAGATCGCGACCGAACGGGAGCACTAGAACGGCATCGAGCCCCGTAGCTTCGAGCAGGCGCAATTTTTCCGGAGTGGGAGTAAGCAGTTTCAAGCTTGAATCAGGGCGGAGAATGCGAGCCGGATGCGGCTCGAAGGTTACAGCGATTGCTTTCGCGCCAATCACCGGCGCACGGCGCACGATTTCACAGAGAACATGCGCGTGCGCCCGATGCACGCCATCGAAATTTCCCGCGGTCACTACTGTGGGTCCGAAACCGGGCGGAATGTCATCGAGTTTGTGGAAGATTTGCATTTAAATCTGTTTACCGCAAAGTTCGCGAAGGTGCGCCAAGAACGCAGAGAACTTCTTTGCGAGCTTCGGGTAACTCTTTGCGATCTTTGCGCTCAAAAAGCTTTTTCCGCGGTCAAGCATCTACTTTTTGGGAACCGCTAAATCTAAATTTCAAACTCCAGCTTCATCCCGTCATACGACAATCGCACGTCGGGCGGCAGCGTTGCGTTCGTCTGCTCGTGCGGCAAATCGTGACAGATATGAGTGAAGAAAGCGCGCTGCGGCCGCAGTCGCTCGACGATCTTCAATGAATTTTCAACCGTCGAGTGCGTCGGATGCGGCTTGTGGCGGAGCGCATCGAGAAAGAGAATGTCGAGGTCCTGCAATTGCGCGAATGATGGCTCCGGAATCCCGCTGTGATCGGTCAGATAGGCCGCTGCTCCGAAGCGGAAACCGTAAATTTGTGTATCGCCATGAATAACTGTGACGGGGTCGAATTGCGCGCCAAATAGATTGAGCGGACCCTCGATTGATTTCAACTCCACTTGTGGCAGCCCGCCGAATTTGTAGTTCGCGTCGAAGACATAACTGAACATGTTGCGAATGAATTCCGCGGCGTCAGGCCGGGCGTAGAGCGGCAGCTTGCCCGGCTTATGGCGAAAACTGAGTGGCCTTAGATCATCGATACCCAAGATGTGATCGGCGTGGGCGTGGGTGTAGAGCACGGCATCAAGATGGGTGATGTGCTCACGGATTGCCTGCTGGTAAAAATCCGGTGTGCTATCGATGAGCACCACCCGGCCGTCGTATTCAACCAGAACCGAAGGTCGAGTGCGGCGATCGTGCGGATCGGATGAATGGCACACGGCGCAGTCGCAACCAATGGTGGGCACGCCCATGGACGTGCCGCTGCCCAGGACGGTCAGCGTGGCCTTCATCTTTTGGCGGAATCCGTGCCCGTCGCCTGGGGCGGGCGAGCCAGCGCGTTCGTAACTTCAACGTAAGCCATACGCAATTCGTAGAGTGAATTCTGCAGGAAATTTTCTTCGGCGGCGGTGAGATTGCCTTTCGTCTTCTCCGAAAGCAGGCTGATGGTGTCGATGGTCTGGCGCGCGCCGATCAAGTCAATGTGCGGTTGGCTGCCTTCTTCACGCATCAGGCCAAGCTGCAACATGGCGGTCATGTAGAGCGAGGCCATGAAACGTTCGAAGGTCATTTCCAGATCTTTGGCGGAGTGGCCGCCGAGTTCGACGCGGGAATCCAGATCCTTGGACGATTTGCGATAGGCGTCGGCCTGCTCCTGCTGCTCGGCGGCGCTGGGCGCCTGCGGAATCGGGGCTTCTTCTGCTCGTGCGGGCTGCTTGGGCGCAACAGCAGGTTGCGCTTGTCGGACCTCTTCCTCGCTGGTCTCCTTGCGCAACTCTCCTTCGGCGGTGAACGGCCGGCGGTCGGTTACGGTGAAAGGGCTATCTTGTTTCTTATCGGGCATAAATCTTCGATCCTGTTTGTAAATTATCGGTACATCCCGCGCAATCTCTGATGATTAGCCAATAATTCCTGCGAACGGCAGCGGGGAGATTCGCGCCTTCGTGTCTCCTATCACCACTTCCCTTCCCGGAGTTGCGACCTCACGGCGGCAGTATCCGAGGGCGACCTTGCGCTCATTGCCATCGGTGGGCAAGGATGCGACGCTGGTAATTTCGCCGACATCTTTGCCGTCCACCTGGACCTTGGCACCGGGAGTCGGCAGCCGGCCTTCGATTTCAAATCCTATGAACGTGCGATGTACGGCTCCACGCGAGCGAATGCGCTCGACAATCTCCTGGCCGATGTAGCAGCCTTTGGTAAAACTCAGAGCGCGCGACTGCTCGGTTTCCTGCGGCAGATCGCGCTCGCGGATGTCCTGTCCGTAGCGCGGAATTCCAGCCGCAATGCGGAGCAACTCGACTGCTGCTTCGCCAACCAGTGTGGCTCCGGCATTGGCGAGCGCTTCCCACAAAGATTTCGTCTTAGCGGGGGCACTCCACAGTTCGTAGGATTCGACCAAAGGATTGTCGTGGCGCGCCAGAGTTACACTGATCTGCCGCCAAGTGATGTCGGCGAACTGCAGCGCCTGTAGCTGCGAAAACTGAAAGCCGGCGGCTTTCAGCACCTCTCCGGAGTGCGGCCCGGCGATCCCGATCGAGCTTAGCTTTTCGCTGATATCTTCGATTTCAACCTGGTCCATGATGATGTACTTGCGAAAAACTGAGAGCACTTTTTCGAGCTGTGCGCGATCCGTCTCCACCAGCACGGACTCTCCACGGTTATAGGCATATAGATCGCCCAATATGTGTCCCTGCGCATTCAGCAAGAATGCGTACACACCCTGGCCAACCGCCAAGTCACGAATATTGTTGCTGACCATGCCATTGAGCCAGCGCACGCGGTCGCGGCCGGTTAATTTGATTTTGGCGCGCTGCGCGAGCTCACGAATGCCGCAGCCGGAGATCAATTCCCTGAATTGTGCGCGCACATCACCTGCGTCGGCCGGTAAAGTCACCCTCTCATGTAGTTCCGTTGTACTCATAATCAATCTTTGATTATAGCGAAGCCGGAGGGCTGATGAGCCGGCCGCGCCCTGCAAAACTCGTCT
>DAIMDJ010000186.1:0-5820 GCA_036725905.1 Terriglobales bacterium | reverse complement strand
GGGCGCGAACCTGGGCCACCCAGCCGAAGCATGCCCGGCACGCTCTATTTCTCTTTGGGTTTGAGGACCACGCCATCGCGGATCGGAACTGGTGCATGAGAGGTGATGGTTACGCTGCGTGGAAGGTTGAACCATACTTCTGGAACAGGCCGATACGAGAGCTTAGGCTCCGTCAATTGAAATTGATAAACAATCTCAAGCTCACGAGTGGCTCCTCTCGAAAATAGCCACGTGCGGCTGTTGCGCTCAGCTTCTTCCCTCAACAAACGAGGACCTGACGCATTCGCTGAAAGCACGCTACCGTTCTCGTCTATGGTCACTCTTACAGTGACAGTGCCGCTTAGCTGCGCTTGACGGGCAAGATCAGGGTAATTGGGTGATTCCAGGCGAAGGACACATAAACCTCCTTGCCCAGCACAATTAAGGGAAATCGCTAATAGGGCAAATAGTTCCAGTAGCTTCATTGCCTTGCCGCCTTGATCGTGTTCCCACAGTGGCTCTCAAGTACCTTGTCATTCTGATTTACTGCGTTTTGGTTGTGGGCATCATGGAGGTAGGCATTGGAGGACTCCAATGTTGAGTGAGCCAACTCGTGCAAATCTAAGAAGACCTGTGCCTGCTGCGTACCGCCAGAAATCTTGCCCCTGTCTGTCGTCAGGGACATTCCATTGTAGCTACTATTGAAGAATGCTCCCGGCGTATTCATCGTGATTACCTGCCCGGGTATTAGACCAAAGTCGGAAACGTATTCAGATGACCTTCCATCCCTCCGCCCGAAATCATACTCAGATATGTTCGGAAGGAGGGGCGCAGGTCAACCCCTGGTCGGCGCGAGCTAGACCGCAACCTTGATTGGGCGCTCTCGCATCCCGCATAGGGTGGGATGTTCGCATAGAAGAATCATGGTCGATGTGCTGGACCGAATCGATGGTTGGTGGAAACGATCTTCCACACCGAGATGTGATTCAACGTGAGATTTCCAGAGTCCTGGTCCTCAACCTCTCTGGCGAAAAACGCGGTGCTCGGCACTGCAAAGGAGATCTTCGTCCTTGACAACGCCTTCGCTCTTATCGAGGGGCAGCCCTCAGTCGGGAAGGGACCCAAAGGGTGGGCCAGCCCGCCCAAAAAGATGGCTCGCTAGCTTTAAACAGACGAACCAGAACACAAGATAGGCGGCAAAATTACAGGCAAGCACTGCGATCCCCAAAAACGTGCACCGGTTCCAGTATGGACCCCTTGAGGATAGATCAAGCCGGCAATCCGGGCACCGGGGCTCGCGAGCGCATCAGTAATTCGGTCCCTGGTACGGCTGTAAGGGAGGGTGTCGCCTGCCAGCCCGACCAAGACTAACGTTGCGATAGCAAATGCCCCTGACCTTACAAAAATGTTTTTCAATATCTTACTCACGCTCTTCACTCCTGGTTGGTTCACCTTCATAGCGGGTCAGCCCCACAATATTGTCTGTCATTGCTCGACCCTTTGGACGGTTTCGTCTAATTCCTGCGATAGACTGTGAGTGGAGTTCAAGGTTGGGGTTGGCATCGTGGTCGCATCTTGGAACGCAGCCTGTCCAAAGGTGTTCTTGAACGCTTGTTGCGCAGCCACTACCGCGCCCCCGAACTGCTCTGGTGTCGGATTTGCCTCCTCAGCCTCGTGCTCCTGAACCGCAGCAACCTGGCCAGGCGTCACCGGGATGCCATTCCAGTCTCGCGGGTCACCATTTGCATCGGTGTGAGCAGGCGAAGTTCTGTCCGCTGCCGTGTGCAGCGCTTGGCCGAATTCATCCAGGGCGGTATTGTTGATCTGACTTGCGTGCTGCGGGCGGGCTGGCCCACCCTGCGTTGCTGTGTTCTTGAGACCACCACAGTTGAGGCTGCCCCACTCTTGCGTTTTTTGCAAGGGTGGGTACCTCGAAATTCGTCCGGCTGTGGACGGGCTTGGCTCTCAGGGTCCGTGGTACCCACCCTTTGAAAACCACAAAGGGTGGGGCAGCCTTCAGTCGGGAAGGGACCCAAAGGGAGGGCCAGCCCGCCCAGCAGGTCAGGTTAGCGCCCAAAACCCGGCGCGAACCTGGGGCACCTTGCTAGTGTCGTTGGTTAGATACCCGTTGGCGTCGTAGGTTGGAACCAGCTACTAGACTGCAATTCGCTATTTCATAAACCGTTATTCGGTCGCTAAGGTAAACACCGATAAGACTTAGGTCCATGGACGCTTGCACTGGATCACCAGAGATCGTGCCTTGGGCCTGCGGGAAGTGTTCAATCACGCATAAAGGCTTTGTTTGATCAAGTCTGAATACCAGGAGTTGCTCAGGCTTCTCGATATCGGCCCGATTTTCCGATGGACTTCGCCAAGCATTTACCGTTGCCAAGGTACCAGTTTGCCTCGAAAGCAATACTTCGCTAGTTGGACCGAAATGCTTGTAAGTTAATTCTCGAACTATCGCACCTGAGTGCACGTCAACTATCTTGATCGATTGGCCTGCATAATGTCCAGATGGGCGGCCCCTCGGCGAACGGGAGTCGCGCGGGCACGCTCTTCGTCCCACACGGACCCGGATGACAATGCGGCGCGGACTGCTTAGAATGAGCGGCATGAGACGAGCAATATCGGCGGCGGTCCTCGTGGTGCTGACGGCGATGGCGGCACTGGCACAGGACGAGAGTGCTTCGCTGAAGTTTTTGGTGATTCGAGATTACAACGGGAAGCCGGTGCGGAATGCGAGCGTGGTGATGCATCCGGTGGAGAAGAATGGGAAACAATCGCGCGGCGGATTGCAGATCAAGACGGATCCGGACGGCAAGGCGAATTTCGACGGCGTGCCTTACGGCAAATTGCGCGTGCAGGTGCTGGCCCAGGGATTCCAGACTTTTGGCGATGACTACGACGTCAACAAGCCGGAGATGGAAATCACCATCCGCATGAAGCGGCCGTCGGGGCAGTATTCGATTTATGAGGAGCATCCGGGGGATAAGAAGGATCAGCCGGAGCAGAAGAAGCAGAAGTGATAATAATAAGGAGCTCATCTGGCGCTTATTGCAATCGCGGTTCGCGCAGAGTTCCCTCGACTTCGCTCGGGATTTCGGCGCGCGGCTCGGACGCCGCGCATGCGCCTCAACTTCACTCGCGCAAAAGCGGCGCTCGTTCAGGATGACAAGGTTTAACCTTTAATTATGGACTACCTTCTCAAAACCGAACCTTCTGAATATTCGTTTGCGGATTTGCAGCGCGACAAGACGACGATCTGGGATGGGGTGTCGAATCCGGTGGCGTTGAAGCATCTGCGCGGGATGAAGGCGGGCGAGCGGCTGGTGATTTACGAAACCGGCGAGCGCAAGAGCGCGGTGGGGACGGCGTCGGTGGCCGAGGTGGATGCGAGCGACGCGAAGAATCCGCGGGTGAAGATCAAAGTGGGGAAGGCGCTGGCGCGTCCGGTGTCGCTGGCGGAGGTGAAGGCGAACAAGTTGTTCGCGGAGTCTCCTTTGGTGCGGCAGGGAAGGTTGAGCGTGGTGCCGCTGACGAAAGAGCAGTACAGCTTTTTGACGGGTGAGTGAACGTCCCCACCCTTTCGCAAAAAAAGCAAGAGGATGGGCACCCGCCAATACAAGTTCGTTGTCCGCGAGTGAAAGTTGCTGTTGCTCCAAAACAGAAGCCCCGCCGTGAAAGCGGGGCTCGTTGACTCTCAGTGCCTGAATTTCTGGGCACGCCTGCGAAGCAACTTTAGGCTATGACGTACAGCACGTGATGTCAAGACACCTGAGGGATACTCTCGGTTTTCAAGTTCCAATTTGGTTGGACGGTCGTGCGGAGGACAGGGGAATCGAACCCCTCAGGCTGCAAGCAGCCGTCCAACGCTTCGCAGGCGTGCCCAGTACCCACACCAGGAGTGTCCTCCGAAGCCGCGCCCGCAACCAGGTGGTTGTATCAGACGTTCCGCATGGATCTTTGTGACATTCATCACAATCATCAAATTCCGTTCCTGATTTGGGAAGCAGACAAATGTTTGGTCGTGAATGCAGACGGGAGGGCACGAGAAATCGCGCCCTTGTCTTTCTTGCGAGAATCGAGATTCTCTCGCGGCGTCAAAATCCCCACCCTTCGAAAACCGCGAAGGGCGGGGCATCCCGCCTACTTAAGCATGATCTCCTGAAGCAATTCCGAACTGACGATTTCGCGTATCTCCTGGCGCTTTTCTGCGACCTGCTGCGCCTGCTGTTTGCCACCCATGATCTTGTCACGCACCGCCTCGCCTTTGGCGGTCAAGCCGTCCATGGCAGCATGATTCTTGTATTGGACCGCAAGAGCAAGGTCCCAATCCTGCGGGCCACTGGTTGTTTCCTTGAGGAAGATCTTGTAATCGACGATCGCTCCCGTACGTTTTTCCTCCTCGAGTAATGGCTTGGTGGCCTGACGCAAGCTGGTTAAATAGGCGTCCATTTGAGCGGGCTTAACTCTGACCAGAGTAACTCGCCAGACGGGGCCCTCGGTATAGTGCTCTTGCGCTGCCGCCGCAGTTACGAACAGCAAAAGACAAGCCAGGGCCCAGTGTATTTTGGCCATGTAAGTTTCTCCTCGGATGTGAAATGGATTGAACTGAAAAAGCGTGGCCATGATACGTGCCTTTTGGGGAATTTGAAAGCCGGGCCTTCCCCAAAGTTACTGGCCGTAGTCCGTTCCTCCTTGACATTAACGGAACGCGGCAGGAAACTTGGTTTGTAAGGTGCGAACCTAGGCGCTCTGCTTAGGAGATTTCGGGCGGCTGCGAAGCCGCCCTTCGTATTTGCCGCCTGCGAAGGACACCATGAAAAATTTCGGCGTATTTACGCTGGGATTCTTGCTGAGTTGTGGAGCGACCCGCTAGCGTACGGATGCCATTTCTTGCGGCCGTTTTTCTTGTCTGCGGAGATTCTCGAATTGATCAATCTGAACTTCGCCTTCCGGAAAAAGCGCCGTGATTACCAGTTGTCCGCCCATGGCGCGGACAAAGTCCTGAAGTGTGCTGATGTACATGTCCGTGCGGCGCTCCATCTTCGACACCGCAGCCTGATTCACGCCGAGAATCTTCGCCAGATGCTGCTGCGTCATGTCCCGCGCTTCCCGGAGTTCATCCAGCGCCATCTCAGCGCGGTACTTTTTCGCCAGCTCGCGGGCACGCTCCCTTAATGCCGGAGACATCTTGTCCCGCAGATTCTTAAAGTTCTTCGCCATATCCTGCTCCTGTGATTCTGAAAACACTCCTATCGTCGTCTGTCAATATCCTTCAAGTGCCGGTCAAACAGATCATCTGCTACAGGCACAAAGCGCTCATACCACTTTGGATCGCCAGTCTTGTCTCCGCCAATCAGGAGAATCGCCGTCCGTCTCGGGTCAAAAGCATAGAGAACACGCAACTGCCGCTCGTCCACCTTGCCACGCAATTCCTTCATGTTGGAATGCCGAGAGCTGACGATGGTGTCCGAGTGCGGCCTGGGCAGCGTCGGGCCGAATTCTTGTAGCAGCTCAACTTTGGCAGCGAGTTCTGCCTGCTCACTTTCCGAGAGAGAATCCCACCACACGCCGAATTCATCGGTGTACTCAACCTCCCATTCCACTGAAGGAATATAACTTCTATGGAATTATTTGTCAAGGCCGGCGGCCGCTGGAAACGCAGGCCGCTTGGATGTGATCTATGAGTTACAAAGGACGCCATGAAACGCAAGGCAAGCACATCCACGATGAAGCCACAATTCGCGAACTGCGCAAAAGTCCGGAGTTCGCCGCCGAATACCTCCGCGCCGCATTGGAGGATGCCGACGAGTCTCGCGTGCTCCTGATCGCCCT
>DAIMDJ010000185.1:0-5863 GCA_036725905.1 Terriglobales bacterium | reverse complement strand
ACTAGCAACGGCTAGTTCAAACTTAGGAGATTACTTTGAAGTTGCCCCCATTCGGATTGAGAACTATTCGCTCGTTTGGAACTCGGCCATAAGTCCGAGATTAACAAACCAGGTGCTCTTCGGCATCAGTTACTTCACTCAGGTCTTCCACGACAAGAACAATACTTTCAATGAAAAGGCGCTCGGTCTATTTACCAGCCCTGACGCTCTTATCAACGGACACCCGATTCCTGGCGCACCGAACATCGCCATTTCCGGGTTTGATCAGGTGGGCATCACGCCACCCGAAGGCCGAAATGACATCACCGGGCATTTAACCGACATCCTCTCCTATACGGTCGGGAAACACCAATTTCGTTTGGGGGGCGAAGTCCGGCAGGGGCGTGTGGACGAGTTCTATTACCGGCGTTCCCTTGGAAGCTTCAACTTCACGGGCGAGACGACTTGCGGCGTGACGGGCGACCCGACATGCGCCCTCGCTGACTTTCTGGCCGGCGACGTATCTTCTGCCTCAATCGCCGTAGGCAGAGCAGAGCGGAAGGTTCGAGTCAACGCGTTTGATTTCTTCGGGCAGGATTCGTGGCAACTGACGCGCAAGCTCAACCTGAATCTTGGATTACGCTACGAATACATCGGGCCACTCCACAGCTTGGCCAAGGACTTAGCCGTGTTTACTCCGGACCGGGGTTTGCTCATTCAGGGAAATGGCATTGGTTCTATTTTCCCGCCCGACCATAACAATGTTGCGCCACGCCTCGGCTTTGCTTACCAGCCGACAGCGAACGGGAATCTGGTTGTACGAGGAGGAATCGGCGTTTTCTACGACCAAATCAATATGAACCCGTTCCTCGACTTCCGGCCGGGCGGAGCGGGAGCTGACGGCTTGCAGGACAATCCGATAGGGCCGTCGCCTGTCGCCAACTATAGCGTTGGTTCGCTTACCTGGCAGCCCAACACTTACATTTTTCCTCCGCTCGTCCCCTGTCCGACCCTCAGTAACTGCGTCAATCCGAACAATCCCGCCCAGCAGCTAATGTACAACGTTTATGCAGTAGGCCAGCACTTCCGCACACCCTATTTCTACAACTACAACTTGCAGGTGGAGAAGGGCTTCGGTAGCGCTGCTGTTCTACAGGTGGGTTACGTCGGCAGTGGAGGTCACAGGCTATCAGTGATGGATGATATTAACCTGGACGGCCATCTTAATGGCCAGTATCCGAATATTGGGTCAGTCTTGCAGCTCAACAGCGTTGGCAACTCCAACTACAACGCCCTGCAATCCGTCCTCAGGATACGAGGCTGGCACGGATTCTCCTCGCAGTTTGCGTATACATGGGCACACGAGCTGGACACGATGACCGAATACCGTGGCGCGATTCAATTCGACTACACTCGCCCCAAGCTGGATTACGGCAGCGGTGACTTTGACACGCGGCACAACTTCACCGCTTTCTGGACGTACGACATTCCAGGATCGTCGCATGGTCCAAAGATTCTGACACATGGCTGGCAACTTAGCAGTCTATGGTCCTTCCACAAAGGACAGCCGTTTAACTTTAATGCCGGAACGCAGCGTCCTGGTGTGGACTTGGTCGGCAACCCATTCGCCGGTGTCTCCCATAGCTTCTCAAAATCGCTTGGCGGCGAGCCGGGCGAACAATGGGTCAACCCGAACGCGTTTGCCACACCTGCATCGGGTCCTGGGAATTTGGGCCGGAATGCGTTCTATGGCCCTGGGTTTGGCGATGTGGATGTGTCCGTGATCAAGAACATCGGCATAACGGAGCGGATGAAGTTGCAGCTCCGTGCAGAGATGTTTAATGTCTTCAATCGCATTAATCTCGCGACCGGAGCCGGATCCGTAGGTTCCGACGGGACCGTTCGCGACACCATCGGCGACTTCAATGGCGCCCCTGGACTGGGTCCTGGCGAGCCGTTCAACCTGCAACTCGCAGCAAAGATTATCTTCTAGGGACTTGCATTTGTTCTTCAAGGCGGACGCGCTTAGCGCGTCCGCCTTGTTTCTTGAGCTTCGTTTTTCTCCAGTCACCGCATAATGCCCGAAGTCAGAATGCAAATCAGGTGGACGTGGGATCCGTCTCGACACATGGGCGGGAAACGCGATCTACTATTTTGACGACCGCACCGGGAGAAACCCACGACTGCAGCTCAGACGCATTCGGTGCTGAATTGGCTGTGGGCTGCGGTTGGCCTGTATTGGATTCTCAGCGCCCGCGCTGCCGCCCGGAACCCTTCGGAGTCAGGGGAGCCGCGTGCGCATCGCGTCCTGCGGCTGCTCATCCTGGCGATGACGTTTGTGCTTTTGTTGTCGCCATCGCTGCCGGTGGGGCCGCTCGCAAGACCTTTCGTTCCCGATCATTCAGCCATTCGAGATCTGGGGGTTGCGCTGGCCGGTCTCGGCATTTCGCTGATGATCTGGGCGCGGCGGCATCTCGGCCATTACTGGAGCGACAAGGTTGAGATCAAGGCGAACCACCAGCTCATAAGCACGGGCCCGTATGCGAGGCTTCGCCATCCCATCTACACGGGCATGCTGCTGGGAATCGCAGGCACTGCCCTAGCTGTCGGCGAATGGCGCGGGCTTGCCGCCTTTGTTTTGCTGCTGACAAATTACGTAATCAAGGCTAGTAAGGAGGAACGCATTCTGCGCCAGAAGTTCGGACCCGCATTTCAAGAATATGAGCGCAGAACAGGATTCCTGATCCCTCGTCTACGCATGCCGTAGTTCAGGTGGGTTGAGCAGCGAAAGTTTTCTTCCACAGGAAATTTCAAAACAAAGATTCAGCAAAACGCCGGCGTGTGCCGTCAGGAACCAAGTCTCTAAACCCAACCCCTAGTGGTCACCAAATCGGTAAGCCACAATTTATCGTACTCTGCCCAGCTACCCTGATTTCCCTTCAACAACCTGTAACTTTCCTATTGACAGCAAAACGTTTAGGCGTAGGATGTGGGCAGAAGTGGTAGAAAGTGGTCGAGCTAGTAGAGGTTGTGGGCAGAAGTAAGACCCGAGGCGCCAGTGGAATTCAAGGCTGAAACGCCCAAAACGAGCCCAGAAAAACCTGAAACGACCCAAATTGCTGCCGCTTTTACCTCCCTCGTTTTTGTGGCAGTCGCTGCCACTAGGTTTAAAGCCCCGATAAAGGGCAGAACCAATGTTTCGCGGCAATCACCCAACTCGCGTGGACGAAAAAGGACGCCTCAAGGTCCCCGCGGAGTTCAAGCGGGTGATCGACGAGAAGTACGGCACGCAATTCTATATCACAAGCTTGGACGGAAAAATTGCCCAAGTGTATCCCTTCGAGGAGTGGGAGCGGATCGAGCAAAAGCTGGCGGGGCTCTCCACCTTCAATCCTACGAAGAAAAAGTTCCTGGACCGGGTGAACTACTGGGGTCAACAGGTGGAAATGGATGGCCAGGGCCGGCTGCTGATGCCGCAGTTGTTGCGCGACTCGGCGCAGATCAAGGGCGAAGTGGCTGTGACCGGGAATCTCACGCACCTGCTGATCCGCAACCTGGAGCAGTACCGCAAGGAGATCGAGGAGCAATCGTTCACGCCTGAGGATGAGAAGACGCTCGACGATCTGGGCATCTAGTGGGCGAGGGTTTAACAGACACCCCCGAGGGGGTTGGACGTGGTGGGAATCACGTTCCAGTTCTTTTAAAAGAAGCGATCGACTTTTTAGCCGTCCGGCGTGGCGGGACCTATATCGACGCCACGGTGGGCCTTGGCGGGCACAGCTTAGAAATCGCAAAACGCCTCGGCGCGCCGGGTCATTTGATTGGGCTCGATAAAGATCCTGCGGCGCTGGAAATCGCGCGGAAAAGGCTCAGTAGCGCCGGCGTCTCGCCGGCAAATACTGATTGGCCGGAGATTACGCTGCTGCACGCATCGTTTGCCGAAATCGGCCGGCGTTTTCCATCCGCAGTTGCGGATGGGATTCTCGCCGATCTCGGAGTGAGCAGCTTGCAGTTTGCTGATCCCGCGCGAGGCTTCAGTTTTCAGGCGGAAGGACCGCTCGACATGCGGATGGACCCGCAGTCCGAGCTGACCGCCGAACAAGTGGTAAACCACTTCGACGAGCGCGAGCTTGCCGATCTGATTTACGAATTCGGTGAGGAAAGGAGGTCGCGGAGAATCGCCAGAGCCATTGTCCGGTCGCGGCCGATATTGACGACTGCGCAACTCGCAGTCGTGATCTCAGCCGCGGCCCGGCCAATGAAACTGGGTCAACACAAGTACGACAGGATTCATCCGGCGACCAGGACCTTTCAAGCTGTCCGAATCTTCGTAAACCGCGAACTGGACGATCTGCGGGCGCTGCTGGAAGTTGCCCCGCAGGTGCTGAAACCGGGTGGAAGGCTGGTGGTTATCAGCTTTCACTCGCTGGAAGACCGCATTGTGAAAGATGCGATGCGCGAGGACGCGAAGCTGGGGCAATACAGGTTGCTGACGAAGAAGCCAGTGACCCCCAGCGAAGAAGAGATTGATCGCAACCCGCGAGCAAGAAGTGCGAAATTGCGGGCGGCAGAAAGAGTTTAGTAGCGCTTGCGTAGCGACGGGTCTCCGACCCGTCCGGGCGGGTCAAAGACCCGCCGCTACACGAGCCAACAAGGTTTCCGGGACGGCATCGCCTCTCACTTAAAGGGCGAAAACAAAATCTACCTTCTTTCGATGCCGTCCCGGAGGAGTCGGAAGGTAGCGGAGGTTGGGACATGTACACGGGAACAGTAATTGATGAGTTGACGGCCGTGGTCGAGCGAGCGGAAACGCGCGCGGACGAGCGTGAGCGCGAAGACCGGCTCGCCTACTGGTATGCCGTCGCACAACAGGAACTGGCGCAGGCCGATTCCAGTCTTGCCGGGGTGGCATAAATGGCAGCGGCGCAGAGCGCAGCAGCGGTCGTCCGGCGGAAGCCTTGCTGGACGGGAACTCCAGAAGTTTACTTTGCCAAGCCGATCGACAATTCGCGCTTGGTGAAGGTCGAAGATCCAAACCGCAGCCGCGAGATGAAGCAATTCGCCTTCGCGCTCTGCTGCCTGTTCTTGCTGGTGATGACATTCGCCTGGCAGCACTTCAAGGCCATCGAGTACGGATACAAAATTGAATCGCTGAGAACACAGCGCGATGGTTTGGTTGAAATGAACCGCGCGCTTCGGCTGGAAGAAGCCTCGTTGCGTGATCCAGAACGGATCGACATGCTGGCACGAAGGCTGGGATTGCAATCACCGCAAGCAGGGCAGGTGATCCGCATTAATGCGGACAACGATGCCGGCGTGCCGGAATTGGCAAGCGTGGCATCGGTTTCGCTCATTGCAGTTCGATAAGTTCGCACGGGGAGGTCCTCCGGGCGTGTTCGAACATCGTCCGGCAGGGTAAGTGGCGGCCGCTATGGCAAAGGCGGGCCGCCATGTTTGTCTAGGAGGCTGCGGAAAAACTCTGGTTTGGAACGTATTTGAAAAGGGCACGAATTTACTAGTGCCGTAAAGCCCTGTATTTTTTGTCATTCCGAATCGCTTTAGCGGTGAGGAATCTGCTTTCGCGAGTTTTTCCGCAGCCTGCCAGAGCATGGATATGAAGTTGATGTCGTCCTGATCGATCAGAGAGCTGCAAAGTGGCAACCAGCACAGTGCGCAACGAAACCAATTCCCGCCTGTACTTGCTGGGCGCAATTCTTGTGATCTGGTGCGCGGTCATTTGCTTGCGCCTTATCTATCTTCAAGTCTTTCGCTATGGAGATTTCGAACAGCGCGCTCAACATCAACAGCAGCGCACGACTGAGGTCTCGGCGAAACGCGGGATCATCTACGACCGGGCTGGGCGTGAACTCGCCATGTCAGTTTC
>DAIMDJ010000184.1:0-5919 GCA_036725905.1 Terriglobales bacterium | reverse complement strand
CGTAACCGTACTCGGTATGCTGCCGGCATCGTCAAATGCGACACTGTTTGGCTCGGGCACGCACGCCAGCGTTACCACTCCTACACTCTCGCGCTGCCCTTCATAATCCAAATAAAAGAATGTTTTGTCCTTGACGATCGGCCCGCCTAGCGACCCGCCAAACTGATTATTGTGAAACGGCGCCCTGCGCCCTTGAGAGTTGAAGTAGTTCCTGGCATCCAGCGCGTTATTGCGAAAATATTCGAGCAATGTCCCGTGTACGGTGTTCGTGCCGCTTTTGGTCACAATATTCACCGTCGCACCGGCGTTGCGGCCGTACTCGGGCATGAAATTGGAGTTTATGTTTAATTCGGAAATCGCATCCACAGGGAGGATGGTCGCTGGCGTCCCGAACACGCCTGCTTCGTTAATGGCCGGATCGTTCCGATAGCCATCGTTCATGTCGGTACCGTCGAGCAGAAAATTGTTCGAGCGACCGCGGGCGCCGTTCATCGAAAAAATTCCAAATGAGCCAGGGGAATCAGTGATCTGGTCCGGTGAACCCGAGACACCTGGGGTCAGGAAAATCAGCTTCTGGAAGTCACGCCCGTTTAGCGGCAGGTCTTTCGCCTGTGCAGCAGTGAACGTCGTCCCGAGGGTGTCGGTGGTGGTCTCGACCTGCGGCAACGTCTCGCCCGAAACCTCAACTACAGTCACGGCTTCGCCAGTCTTCAGAGCTACGTCCACGCGCCTTTCGGCAGCGACATCGACGGCGACATTCGTGGTTGACGAGGTTTGGAACCCGCTCTGCGACACCGTCACCGTGTACGTCCCGATAGGCAGTTCGGGGATGCTATAGCTGCCATCCGCGCTGGTCTGGGTTGTGCGTTCCAGCCCGGTATTCACGTTCTTGGCTGTAACTTTGGCGCCGGCTACCACTGCGCCCGAGGGGTCGGTCACTGTCCCCAGAATCGTTCCACGAAATGTTTGCGCTATCAGCGACGTTGCCGCCAACACCACAAAAGCGAGGACCATCCTCACTCTCATAAACTCTCCTTTTGACTTTTGGCTAAGAAAGGTGCGCGATCGGTGAAAGCAATTGTCTCCCCTCTTGCGATCACCGAGCATCGCTTCCGGGGAGCAGCTTTTGTCTGTCTCACAACTCATCGCAGAAGAGAACGGAGAATCAGAACCAAGGCTAACTATGCACTTTTACGGGAAGCGGAATTGTATCGCAATGCCCGAGACAAAGGAACCGGGCAACAGCCCGCCTGCCGCCAGCATCTCTGGTTTAAGCCGTACAGCTAGGCTAGAATAGCCAAATCGCAGGGCCAGTGCGGCCGGCCAAGGGTTACTCCTATGGTTCGCTGGATCGCATTCGACGAGGAAACTGCTGACGCCATCATCAGCCGCTTCAAGCGCGGCGCCTCCGAACTGCACGACGGCAACCCCCTCGACGCCGCACTCAATTATGGCAAACCCAGCCTTCTGCTGATGCCCTCCAGCATCCCCGGCAAAGTCCTGCTCGCGCACATTGAGCCGAGAGCCGAGCCGCACTCCGCGCCGAAGATTGAGCGAAAGTTCTGGTGGAAGCATGAGCCGAGCACGGTGGATGATTCCTCCGAGCCCGTTTCTTACGAAGCCAGCGGATTTCTCGGTCTCATCGATGAGCCCGTATTCAACCGCCCGCCTCAGCCCGCCCGTCCTGCGCCGAAGAAGAAGTGGTGGCAGAGAAAGAGCGCGTAGGTAGGCTTTGGTTTTCAGCTTCGCGCGACAATCCCCGGCGGGTGAGGGCACCCGCCGCTACGTAGTTTGTGATGGTTTCCAGCAGTGATGATACCTGCCAGGGAGCTAACGACCAGATTTCAGAACGTGAACGCCACTCCACCCCGAATCGCCCGTGCTGACTGCACCAAGTAAACCGTCCGGCCGTCCTGGCCCATGACGGGGACGTATCCTTGCGCCAGCAGATTGCGCACGTCAACGATCGCGTCCATGTGGCAGGGGAGGAAGGCGTTTTTGGGGATGGGTTGACGAACGAAGAGATTGAGGAACGGATCGGCTTGCCCTGCAGAGGCATTGAACATGTCAACGGGCGTGAGCGCCGGGCCATCAGTCCAGCGATATGACGCCATCCAGCGTGTTTTCGCGCCTGGTAGAGTGCCGCTGAACTTCGCCGCCACGCTCTGACGGTCTTTCACTCGCAGCCAGCGGTGCGCGTCTTCCACGCTCACGTCGGACTTGCCCAAATCCAGCACGCCGCCATAGCTGTAATCGAGGGTGGCGGTCAAATCGGATGCCAGCTTCTGTTGCAGCACCAGCCGCATGCCGCGGGTATCCAGTTCTTTGCCGCGATAGGTAAACGTTCCCGAATAAAGGTCGGGCAGAACGTCGCCGCTATCGCTGGCCAGATCGCCCACGCCGGTCAGTGCCGGGTCAACCACGCGGTCCGAGAACATCGCCACCTGCACGTTGGTTTTTCCCATGCGGCGCGAAAATGAAACTTCGTGATGGTGTGCTTTCTCCAGCCTCGGCGCGAAGCCGGAAAGGCTCATGCGAGGCCCGGACTCGCTTAAATCTGCCGGCGCGGTGTCAAAGCCTTTGTCCAGGCGGCTGTCGGGCACAGACGTTGCGTAGGAATACTCCACAACCGCATCCGGGGAAAGGTGCAAATCAACCGACCCGAACGGACGGAACGCGTTCACTCGGCCCATGAATTGAATGGTCTGCAGCTCGCTGCCGAACTTCAGTTCCAGCACATCGCCGACGGTGAAATCATCCGAGCTGGTAAGGGCCAGCGCTTGCAGCACTGTGCTGCGCCCGTTCATCTCCGGCGCAGCCAGCCGACGCATGGTAAACGCCAGCTTCGGCTGTGAGCCATTGGCCATTTTGTGGGTATACGAGGTGCGAACTACCGCCGTCGGCGAGCCGCTTCCATACCCCACATTGCCCTGCACCGCCATCGTTCCAGAGGAGAAAATAGATTTCTCCACCGCGAATCCGGTGTTCATATCGGACGTGCTTCCGAATCCGCCCGAGGGCGAACCTGCCACAAACGACAGCGTCCCCTTCAGATCGCGATTGCTTTGTTCAGAGTTTGCCGCCGTGACCGCCGTACCGTCCGGCAGCATGCGGAGAATCGGCCGATTGGCGCTTGAGCGCAGCACCCATTTCCAATCGTCGTCATCGCCAGGTCCACGCATCGGGCCGATTTGGATGGCCTCAAACAGCGTGTTCAGCGTGACGTTCACCACTACGCTGGCGCCCGCGCGCAGGGCAACGCGCTCCCGTAACGCCGGCAAGAATGAAGGAGCGCTGACTTTTAAGCTATAAACACCGGGGATTACGCCGCTTGCAGAGTAGAACCCATTTTCATCAGTGAAGACTTTAAAGGAATGGAAAGCTGATCCCAGCACTTCCACGGCTGCGCCCATTTGCGGCGCGCCAGCGCTGTTGCGCACGTATCCTGAGATAGCACCCGGCTTGGAAGCGGCAGAGACCGGAATCACCGATCCCACCACAATTACCAGAAACCCGAGCTTCAACCCGAGCTTGCGGAGCATCAATCCCACTCCTCGCGGGAACAAGCTTACGCTTTACTCGACGGCAAACGTCGCCGACGGGTCCACCGTCTGCTTGGATACTTTGTCATTCACCTTAATCTGAATGCGATACACCCCAGGATCAAGGTTGGCGGCCGAGAGCGATTTCTGCAGGGTCACCTGGTCGCCTACATTCCCCATCTGTTCGGTTGATTCTACCGTGTGAACGACGGGTTTGTTGGTTGCCGCATTCACTACGTCGTACTCGACTGTGGCCGAAGATTTGTGGGTCTTGTCGTCAACCCCAAGATTGTACACCTGCATCCAGAAATTCATCTTTTGATTGCGCTTGAAGACCACTGGCTTGCCATCCGAGGAAGGCACCCGCGGTCTTACTTTCATCGTTCCAATGACAAAGTTTCCAGTGCCCACATTCTTCGCTGCAACCGGCTCCATCTGATCCGCAACAATCAGCGAAGACGCGGAAAGCTTATCGTCATTGTATTCCGGAACGACAATACCCTTGCTCCAGCTACCCTTGCGGTCGCCGTTTACGTCCTTCACAACGATATCGAAGCGATACCTTCCAGCCCGCAGGGGTAGCGCCTTCCAGTACACATTGGAATTTTCAATAACTTTAGGCAATAGCTCGGCCGGTTCATCCACTTGAACCGTGTCCTCAAAAGTCTGGGCAATTCTACCAGCCAAAGTCGTCACCCGGCCAAAGATGTTCACAGTTCCGCGCTGCACGCCGTCTTTGTTCACGAACGTGACGTCTCGGTTCTTAATCTGGATCGTGACCGGAACCAGCACCGTATCCCCTGTGACCCGCACAAAATCAGCTCGCACATCAAACGGCATCAAGTTCACGCTGATCTTGTGACTGACCACTTCTTCCAAGTCTTTGAATTTGACTGCCGGAGGCTTCTGCAACTTATAGAACTGCTCCAAGCGGTCAAACTGTTTGGTCTGCAGATCGTTATTAAATGGACCTGAGCCCAATCGCTCCAGACCGCCGTGCGTAAAGCGGTTAGCCTTGCTGGCCATCCCCATCTGCTCATAAAGAGTCAAGCCGCCATTGGGGGTGTACAGGAGCGCGTCTTTCTTAGAGCGATCCATCGTCATCTCGTAATTGCCGCACATGCAGTCATCCACAAATTCGATGATGACTTCCTGCCCAATCCCCTCTATATACCGGTACCGCCAATCTTCGAACGGATAGGTGGAAGTAGACCCTCCTCCCTCCTCCATCGGCCGCTCATATGTGCCACCCGAGGGATGCGACTCAATCTCATCCGCCGGCCCGTAGACTATATAGATTCGGCCGCGGTCGCTTTTCCAGCCGGGGATGCCGGCGGCGAAGTGCTCGTTGGCGTAGGCGATGCGGCGGTAGTGTTCTTCTTTGAACTCGTTTTCTACGGTGTCAGGGGTGGGGTCACGCCGCTGCCAGAAAGCTTCGATGAAGTTATCGCGCTCCTCGTCATTCGAGAGCTGCTTGAAGGCGGCGCGCTCTTCGTCCGTAATGATGTAAGCTACGTCTTCATTAAGCCATTTTTTGTAACTGCTGCTGACTTCCTGCTTGAAGCGCTTCTCGTTTTCCTTCCTCTGCTTCTCGGTCAAAGGGCGTTTGAGGGGATCGGTTTCCTTATCCTGCGGCTGGGGAGAGGCCGAACCGGACTGGCTAGAACTGTCGGATTGGGGGTCCTGCGCTGAGGCAAAGGACGCGAGGAAGAAGACAAACGCCAGCAGGAACGAAAGAATGAAAACGCGATTAGGCAAGCTTTCCCGGGACATGGAAGGGGAACTCCTTACGCACAACTTAGGTGAGATTATTCTATGACTTTGGCCGGTACAAGGCAAGGCTAAGTGGAACATGGGAAACCAATTGTAAAGAAGCGACTGGCAATTAGCACTTGGCATTTGCCCTTTCGCAATCCAGGTTGCCACGACGGATTAGCGTCAATGTTGCCTGCCGATCCGCCCTCCGCGGCACGTTATAATTGCAAGCCAGAGCGGATCCTTTTGCATGCAGGAAGATCCTTCGCAGGAACTTTTGAACCCTCAAACCCGTACCAGATGACGTGCACGTTGTCATCCCAAAGCTGAAGGATGCGATGCAGAGACCCTGGGGAAAGATGCCTCGGTGGAAGTGCATCTCTCATCAGACCGGGTAGTAAGCGGGATCCGACAAGGAAGCAATGCGCACCTGGAAGAAAATTGCAATCGGCGGTGGAGTAGCCGTTCTAGTTGCAGCCGGCGTAAGTATAAGCGTCTACGAGAGCCGCAAAGATATTGTCACGGTCCAGACGGCCAGGGCGCAGCGACTGGATTTGGCTTCGATCGTGAGCGCATCGGGTGAAATCAAGCCTAAGACCTACGTCAACATCGGCGCCAACGC
>DAIMDJ010000183.1:0-5947 GCA_036725905.1 Terriglobales bacterium | reverse complement strand
GAGCAAGCGCACCGAGATAGCCGGAGCAACTTTCACATCCGCGCCACCGCCCAGCATAAAGGCAAAGCCGCTGTCGCTGGCCGAGATGCCACTGGCCGAAGCCGAAGAGTGAAATCCGCCGAACAAAGCATGTGCGAACGGTGTGAACGCTCCACCGCGCCGCATTGCAACCTGCGGCCCAAAGGTGTACGTATAAGTCTTCGTATCAACACCGCTTACGTTTTTGTAGGCGCCGCTGAAATCTGCAGCCACGCCAAACCAATGGTTGAGGTTGCCGGCAAGTGCGCCATTGAAGCCGTTCGCATTCACGCCGCCGTCAAACCGTGTGTATTGGTAGCCGCCGAAGACTTCCGCTTTGGAATAGTTCTCCTGCGCCACCGCCGCCAGCGAAAACAGCCCCAACAGCAACATCAGGCCGATAAACTTACGCATTCTGTACGCTCCTATAGATAGAATTTGCACCCTCTCCGGGTGACTAACTGCCCCCCATCAGGAGGCGTGAACTTGCGCACACCTCAGTCGCTGCTGAGAGTCAGGTGCTAGGAGCAAGTCTGAGTTCTCTTCCCAAAACGGGCAAGTAACTGAAGCAGTACGGCATTGGTAATGGGGTTCTCATTGTGAGATCAACTGGTTTTACCGCCCTATTTCCTGCAGAACTACTGCTTCAGTAGTAGAGACTTGCCTTCAGTAGTAGAATCCCACCCCAATGTTTCGCTGATCTTCCCCAGGGCCAACATAAAAGGATCGAAATAAATTGGACGAGATTGTCTTTTTCGGCGCGGTCGTTCTGTTTGTGCTCTTCGGTCCCTGGGTACTGGTTTGGCGAGGCCGTCTCAAGCGGAAGCAAGAACGGGCTGAGGATCAGGAACGCTGGCGATATCTAAGCGACCGGGTTCTGGGACTTGAAGCCGCGGTACACGAACTGAAATCTGCCCGAGCAGCGCCTTCGTCCGCACCGGATATGGCCAAGCCCGTGAGGCCAGCAGAGCCGATTACGCCCACACAGCCTATCGCGGAACCGATAGGACCCCCTGCTTCGGAGCCTGTCATTGCTAAATCGGCAGGCAGCGTATCTTCCGCAGAAATGGAAGCTGCGCAAGCCTGGGTCAAAGCGACTCTGCCGCCCCAGGCGCGGGTGCCCACGACGGCTCCTCCACCGCCTTTATCAGCTGCTGAACCAGGCCCAACCTTTCACCAGGAGCCGGCACCTTCGCTTGTGGATCGCTTCAGGTCTGCCTTGGACATCGAGGAAGCCCTGGGCACGAACTGGTTGAACAAACTCGGAATCGCAATTCTGGTGCTGGGCGTGGCTTTCTTTCTCGCTTATCAACTGAAGAACCTTGGGCCAGCCGGCAAGGTGCTGGTTGGAGCCATCATCAGCGCCGCTATGCTGGGTACGGGCCTCTGGTTTGAGCGAAGTGATCGCTATCGCATTCTGGCTCGGGCGGCGATCGGCGGCGGATGGGCGCTGCTGTTCTTCGTCACCTATGCTGCGTATCACGTCCCGGCGGCTCATGTGCTTGCGTCGCAAGGCATCGACCTGGTGCTCATGCTGCTGGTCGCGGCGGCCATGGTTTGGAACACCTTGCGTTACCGGTCGCAGGTCGTGACTGGCTTGGCGTTCCTGCTGGCGTTTCTGACTGTCACTATCAGCCACGTCAGCGTATACAGCCTTTCGGCAGGAGTAATCCTCGCGGCCGGCCTGGTAGTCATCGCCGGGCGAATGCAGTGGTTCGAACTGGAAATATTCGGGATCCTGGCGAGCTACCTGAATCATTTCCTGTGGCTGCGACCAATCATCGAGCCGATGCATGGCCATAGGCATCCGTTCCCGGAGTTCGCGGCCAGCGCGGCCATATTGGCGCTCTACTGGGTGATCTTTCGAATCTCGTACGTGCTGCGCCGGCCCGAGGATGATCGAAAAGAGCGAGTCTCCAGCATCGCTGCACTGCTAAACACTGTTCTCTTGCTGGCGCTTTTCAAGTATCAATCCGCACATCCAGAGTGGGCATTTTGGGCGCTCCTCGCCATCGGCGGCGTTGAAACCGTGCTCAGCCAACTGCCCGTAACACGGCGTCGGCGTAGCGCCGTCGTCGTTCTTTGCACAATCGGCGTAATTCTGCTGATTGCAGCTTTCCCGTTCCGTTATTCCGGGACACGCCTCGCCGTGCTGTGGTTGCTGGAAGCTGAAGCCTTGCTTTTGATCGGCGTGTGGACACACGAGATCGTCTTCCGCCGCCTCGGGGCGTTGGCATCGCTCCTGGTTGCCGGTCAAATGCTGAGCTTTGACGCGGCACGCGTGCTTGGCATGCGCATGGATGGCGCTGACGTTCACGCCGACCTCCGCCTCGCCACCCTTTTTGCGATCGCCTCGGCCGTGTTCTACGCCAACGCGCACTGGGTGCTGCGGCGATGGCGCGATGTGTTCACCGTGGAATTTGACCGGCGGCTCATGCAGCGCTTGTCGTACGTCGCCGGGTTCATGGCATTTGTTAGCGCTTGGATCGCATTTCCCGATTCCTGGACGGCGGTCGCGTGGTGCGTGCTGGGTCTGCTGCTGACAACGGCCGCACGAAAACTTGAATTCCGCGAGCTGAGCTATCAGGCGCACTTTCTGGCGCTTGCAGCGGTGATACGTTCTCTCGCAGTCAATTTAGAGAATGCAACCAAATATCACGGCTTCACCCTTCGGCTGATCACGATTTCGGCCGTTTCGGTGCTGCTATATGCAACCTCACGCTGGGGGCGGCAAGCGGAAGGCGCAATTCGCGAAAAACATGATGGCGAATGGTCCTACAACTGGCTTGCGGTGCTCGATCACGCGTACACCTGGTCGGCTTCTTTCCTGCTCGCACTTCTCGCCTGGTATGAATTGCGGTCGGTCAGCGTCGCTGTCGCGTGGGTTGTCGGCGGATTGATTTTGTTCGAAGCCGGTTTCATCCGAAAATCCATCTCGTTGCGATTGCAAGCTTATCTGCTGTTCCTCTCAGGATTTCTCCGGATCTTCTTTGTTAACCTGAACGCAGCCGGCGAGCCGGGCGAGATCAGCCCGCGTGTTTACACGGTGATTCCCCTGGCGCTCGCGTTTTTCTACGCATATTGGAGATTGCAAACCAGCCAAGCGCAACTTTCGGACTGGGAGCGCAAGCTCAAAGCTCCAGAGTTCACGAGCTATCTGGGCACGATCACGATTGCGTCGCTGATGCGCTTCGAGGTCGAAGCGGATTGGATTGCCGCAGCATGGGCCGCGCTCGTTTTTGCGCTCATGGCGGTCGCATGGAGAAGCGGGTTGCGAGTATTTCTCCATCAGGCCTTGCTGGTTGGGTTAGCGGTGTTGTTCCGCGCCGTCCTGCATAATTTTTATCAGCGAACGTACTTCCCCGCTCCTTTATGGGATAGCCGCATGGTTAGCGTGGGCGCCGTAGTAGCGCTGCTATTCGCTGCCTTGCCGTTCGCGTTTAGATTAAGAAGAAAGGGCGAGGGCAGTTTTGAATCCGGAATCGTTCGAATACTGCAAACTTTGGCATCTCGCCCCGAGCAAGTGATTTTCTTTGTTGCAATCGGCCTTCTCACCGTGTTGCTGGCGCTGGAAATGAGGCATGGCTTGATTACGCTTTCATGGGGGCTCGAGGGTGTGGCAATCTTCATGTTTGCTTTGTGGGTGAGCGAGCGCAGCTTCCGGCTCTCCGGGCTTGGCTTGCTCTTGCTCTGCGTGGGCAAAATTCTGCTGGTCGATGTATGGCGCCTCAGCCCGCGCGATCGCTATTTGACCTTGATTGTGCTGGGCAGCGCTTTGCTTCTGGTTTCATTTCTATACACGCGGCATCGGGAGGCAATTCGCCAATATTTATGACGCGCTGGATCGCACTTACCGGAGTCGTGCTCCTCGGACTGGCGGCTGTGTTCATGACCGAGCACCGCAAAGTGGACGTGCCGCCCGCTCCAGCCGCCTTACTGTATTTGATCGCCGATACAGAACAGGAACTGACCCGCATGCCGGTCAGGTTTACCCGCATGTCGGACGAAGAAGAAATTCGCATTGGTAATGAGACCGCGCGCGCTTATGGTTTTCCGCGAGACAAACAGGACCGCGACACCGCCGAAGTCGAGCGCTACCTCGGCCAAGTAGGATCGCGTATTGCGGCCCATGCGCATCGCAAATTGCCTTATAAATTTCATTACGTTCCGGGACGCTATTTCATCAATGCCTTCGCCGTTCCCGGTGGACACGTCTATGTAGGCGAGGGCCTGCTCGCTCTGATGGACAGTGAAGACGAGCTCGCCGCGGTAATCGGCCATGAGATCGAACACATCGATCACTATCATTGCGCCGAGCGTGTGCAACAGGAACAGGCGTTACGCAAGATTCCACTTGGTGAACTGGTTGCCTTACCCGTTGAGATTTTCGAAGCCGGCTATAGCAAAGATCAGGAACTCGAAGCCGACCGCGAAGGTACGCGGCTGTCAGTGCAAGCGGGATACTCACCGAATGGCGCAATTCGTATGTTCGAAACTTTCCAGCGGCTGTATCAGGAGTACCAGGCTCGCGCCAAGACGCCGCAAGAAGAGTTGTCACGAGTCGCACTTGACACGCTGGGCGGATATTTCCGCTCACACCCGCTGACATCCGAGCGGATTGCTCAAGTGCGGAAGATGATCGCCAGCGAGCACTGGGACGTTCATCCCGAACGCGATCTCGCCGTTGCCTATATTTTCTGGACTGACAAGGCCCAATCTGAGTTTGAGGCCAGGAAATACGCGCATGCGCAGCAGGTTGCCATGCGCTCGCTTGAGATGCATCCCGGCCAGGAGAAAGCGTTGCAAGTGCTGGCCGAGGCGCAGTTCGCGCAGGCGGACTTCGCTGGCGCCGCGGGTTCCTACCGCAAGCTTCTGGAGATCGAATCAACCAATCGGGATGTAGCCAATTCTCTAGCTCTCTCCCTGGCTGCAGACAACCCAAAGAACGCGGCGGCGGAATTCCGCCGTGCGCTTGATTCGATAAAAGGAGAAAAGCCGCAAGATTTGCAGGTCTCGATCTCCGGCCTTGAGCTGCTTGGCGGGAATGCGGCGGCTGCTCAAAAGTTGCAGTCTGACTCCGCCAATTCGCTGGAACAGAACGCTCCCATGAGGCTGCAGGAGCTGGGCTGGTGGTTCTACATGGCGGGCGATTACCGCTCCGCCGCCGATCTGCTGGGCCAAGCCATTCAGCAGCGCCCGCGGGACCTGCGGCTGGGGGCACACCTGAGCTGGGCGGATATCGAACTGCGCCGATTCAGCGATGCCCTGCAAGTGCTCAATTTAGCTTACGAGCAAGGTCAATCTCAGCCCGAACGAACTATGGCTCGGGCCGTCTCCTTATGGCGCGCCCTGCAAGATGACGAAGCACTTAGAGATTTTGAGAGCGCCAGCGCGGCACAGCCCGAGTGGACGAACCCACGCTGGGTGAAGGCACTCTACTCGCCCCTGGTGGTGCAAAGCATCGAGCAGATGAGTACCGAACGTGAGCGCTGCCGCAAAATCCAGGCAGCACGGGCGCAGTCCAGACCGCAGTCAAGACCTTAGATATCGTTTTCCTGAATCTCACACTTTGAATCTCACACTTTGGATCTCACACTTTCGCGTTGCGGCAAGAAACGTCGTGTGACCTCCGGGCATCCAAAAATTTGGAGGTCTCATGTCGCAGGAACGTCTGGATACAGTGTTGCGCTGGATTACTCTTCTTTGGGTTATAGCTACTCTGGTTCTTATTACCGCCACCTGGATGAGTGTGCCGCAGCTCCTTAAGAGCGCCTGATAAAACCTCTGTTGGGAATTTGCACGTTTACCGTACGATTTTTCCTATGCTTTTACAACCCGTCTATTTAGATTGGTGGAGGCGGCGGGAGTCGAACCCGCGTCCGAAAATGTTACTGGTCAAGAGACTACATGCTTATTCACGTTCATGCCC
>DAIMDJ010000182.1:1758-5957 GCA_036725905.1 Terriglobales bacterium | reverse complement strand
GCAATCGCCGCATAGGTCTTTTCCATCTCGTGCTCTAAAACGTATGTTGAATCTTCGTCCGAAATCGGGGCCGGCTCTGCAATCCATCGCGGGCCACTAGAGATCGCGCCTGAGGCTGAGGTGATGGACACAGTTTGCGCGTCCGCTGGTGCTAGCGAGGCAATCGCAGCCATCACGTCCTCATCTGGCGCAGATGGTTTCTCCGAGGGAACTTCTGCTGCTTGCACCTCCCTCCCCGAATCGGCTGCGATGCCCGCCGCTTGCATGCCCACGGCTCCGTTTGCATCTTCGTCGGAGGCATTGCCCGCCGCGGTCGTCTCGGTGGAAGGTCCTACAGCATCGACTGCGGTCTGCGGCGCAGAGGCAAAGCTCGCCGACGTCGCCTCTGCCGCATTCTCTTCAGTCGGTTCGACTATGCCAGCATCTGGCTTCGCGGCCGAACTTTCCTCCGCAGCCTGGGCGACCGTCGCCGCAGCTGCTTGAATAGCCGCAAGTTCTTCCGCTGTGATGTCTGGCGGCAATCCTGCCGGCAGTGGGTGCTCGATTTGCGGCGGTTGAAAATCTTGAGCGCGCTCCGGTTCGCGTGATTCGGTGCTCGAGGGGGGAGCTGTTAGTTGCTCCGTCTTCTGGCCGGGAGCAGGAACATTTAAGCGGTCCTTCCAACCGGTTTCTCTATCTCCGAATTGCTCCTCGCCTTCAATCAGCGCTTTACCAAACCGTCCCTTAGGACGCCGGGCTTCCGGAACAATTTTGTCTTCCAGCTTGCTCAGCGCACTCAGCAGTTCACTGGCTTCAAATGGCTTGACGATAAATGCGTCGGCCCGCGCTCGCTTAGCCTCGTCTGGCTTGAATGGCTCCAGCTTCCCGACCGTCAACAGCACCGGGACGCGCGCTGTCTCCCTCGTGTCCTTGATGCGCTGGCACACCTCGAGTCCACTGTAGCCTGGCATGTAGACGTCAAGGACAACCAGGTCAGGTTTATGTTCGGCGATTTTCTTCAGCGCGGCTGAACCGTTATTGACAGTAATGACCTCGTAACCGGCATCGGCAAGGATTCTCCGGCCCATGTTCTGAGCGGTCACACTGTCATCGGCAAGCAGTATTTTGCGCGCCAAGGGATGTCCTTTGGTGTGGGGAGATAACAGCGAAGTTACCCGCTCCCTTAGCCTAAGTCAATGACAATAGGAGAGTAAGCAGGTTACCAGCGGACAGTCACAAGTGGGGTGGAAACGACCGTGTAGGCAGTGGATGTCCTTACCCGCGACCGGACGAATTGATCCCGGGCTGCATTGGCTATAAAGCTATTCAGAACGGCACAATCTTCTTTAAGCCCTTCTTTTTCTTCTTCTTGCTCGAGGAAATCGTCTCATCGTCGTCCTTCTGTTGGGTGGAAGAGGACGATGCCGAATCTCCTGGTTTCGCCCCTGCTTGGGCATCGGCAGGCTGGCTTGCCTGACCGGGCTGAATCTCGTTTACCTGCTGCGGAGGAGGCAACGTCTGCCCACTATTATCAGAAACGTTAGGTTTTAATTCATTCGAGTCGGATGGCGTATTGGGCTTTAGCTCGTTTGAGTCCGTTGCCACATTTGGCTTCAGTTCGTTGGCTGGCTGCTCCGCAGGCGGAGCGGCAGAGTTCTCAGGCTGCGCCCCAGCGTTATCGGATGGAGGCGCATCCGACCGCGGCGCCGGTTGGCTCGGCGGAGGCGCTCCATTGCCGACGGTTTCAATGGCGACTGCATTCTTGTCGGCTCCACCACCGGTTCCCATCATCGCCCGCGTCGCCTGCTGCACCACTTCAGTTGCGCTGGTCATTGGCGGATCGACCAGCGTCGGATCGCCGCCTTTCGCTGCCTGTTCAGTATCTGGACGCTTGGAGAAGTTTCTAATCACCTGCTTGTACATTGGAGTCTCGCGGCGGCTCTCTTCTTCTCTCTTATTGAGCGCAATCGCCTGTTTGGTCGGTCTCGGGACCGGCTGATGCAGCGCCTGCAGTCGTGCCTTCGCGTCGTCTACCCGGTCCATCAATGGATAACGAGTGAGAATGCGCGAGTATGCTTCCGCAGCACTCTTGGTGAGGTCCTGAATCATGCGCGCCTTGCTTACTTCCGCGAATTTCTTCGCGCGCACCATTGTGATTTCGCCTTCGTAGGACTGGCCCAGCAAGAAGAGAGCTTCGTCAGCCTTGCTGTAGAGGGGATACTTGTTTGCCAATGACTGTAAACGCGCGATGGCTGCCGGATACGATTCACGCAAATAGTAGAACCGGCCGACACGATACTCGCGTTCCGCGATTACTTCCTGCACTTCCAGCAGGCGCTGCTTGGCCTCAGCCACCATCTTTTTGTTATCAGGATATTGCAGGATTACCTGCCGGTATTCTTCTTCCGCGCGCATCGCGTGAGTGAAATCGCGGTCTGGCTTTTCCATCTGCTGATAGTGAATATTGGCAATCTTGACCTGCGCCTCGGCAGCCTCCGGCATGTTGGGGAAGAAGGTTTCGAAATCTTTGTACTCCGCCTCCGCCTGCGCCAGCGAGGTCGAGCCGCCCTCGGCATACCAGGAGTCAGCCACCGCCAGTTTGGCGCGCGCGATGTACTCCGAATCTGGATACGTGTTGATGAGCGTCTGCAAAGTGATCCGCGCCACGTCGAAGCGGTTGTGCTTCATAGCATCCATAGCACGGTCGAACAAAACTTTGTCCGGCTGCTTGGATCCCACGTTAGCTAGCGGATTGTTAACTTTCTTGTTGGTGCAAGCGACAGTAAAAGCCAGAGTCGCCAGCAATATGAATACAGCAATACGACGTAGCATAAGACCTCGAATGAGTAGTGCCGGCGTTTCGCCGGCTGTGGCGGCCGCTGAAAGCTACACCTTTTGCAGGGTCGCCTCGACCGCTGTTTTCAATAATTTCTGGGCATTAATCTTTGGATCGCCATGCCCGAACACCGCGTTGCCCGCCACCAGAATTTCTGCCCCCGCACGGACCACATCCCCAACCGTATCCAACGCAATTCCCCCATCTACTTCAATACGATAGCTCAATCCGCGCTCATTTCGCAGGTCAGCCAGCCTGCGAATCTTGTGCACCGCCCCAGGAATGAACTTCTGCCCGCCAAATCCCGGATTCACTGACATTACGAGCACGTAATCGGCAATGTCGAGAACCTCGCTCAACGTATCAACGGGAGTTGCTGGATTAATTACTACGCCCGCTACGCATCCATGACTCTTGATCAGGTTCAGCGTGCGATTCAGATGAACGCACGCCTCTTGATGCACCGAAATCCAATCCGCCCCAGCTTCGCAGAACTCTGGAATGAATTGATCGGGATTTTGGATCATTAGGTGGCAATCGAGGGGAAGGTCAGTAGCTTTGCGCAACGATTTTACGACCGGCGGGCCAACAGTAAGATTCGGCACGAAGTGTCCATCCATAATATCGACGTGGATCACCGTGCCGCCGCCCTCAGTGGCACTGCGCACTTGCTCTGCAAGGCGGGCGAAGTCCGCCGACAAAATCGAGGGTGCTAGCTCAATCAACCTGGGCTCTCGCGAGAAGAATACTTGTGGAAATTCTATCACGCGAGCAGGAAGCGCGGACGGTCGCAAGCCAGACCATCTGGCGTCCAGCCCACCCTGCGAGCAACTTGAAAAATCGATGGAGGACGGGCGTCCCCGCCCGTCTGGGCTTAACTTACGCTGCTATCTCGCGTCGGAAGAACTTCCGCGCCCGCTCGATCCGTCCCGGTTGTGCCACCGGTACACTTAGCGGCCAGGGCTCCTCGACCGCCATCAGGGCCGCGGCTCCGCCCATCAGCGCCAGATTCTTAGTGAAATTGATCATGTCGTTCATGCGCTGATTCGGATCCTCCGCTCGCCAGAAGTCGTGCATGATCGGCGAGACTCCCGCCAGAAATCCTAAAATCGCGGCTGCTCCGTACTTGGGCTTAATGCCGAGCAAAATGCTGGTGCCTCCAAGCAGCATCATCGCCCCCGTAGCCATTACCGCCTCGCGCGGTCTGGGCACCTTTTTTGCGCCCGCGTACTGCGCGATTGTTTCCGTCTGCTTGAAATGATTGATTCCGTTGTAGATGAAGTATCCGCCGAATATGAGCCGGCCGATCAGAAATGGAGCTTTCATATTGCCCTCCGGAGTGATTCGGCCAACTGAGATTCGACCCCACTCAGCCGCGTTGCCC
>DAIMDJ010000182.1:0-1658 GCA_036725905.1 Terriglobales bacterium | reverse complement strand
GCCCTCCGGAGTGATTCGGCCAACTGAGATTCGACCCCACTCAGCCGCGTTGCCCGCATTGCTTCTATAACGCGCAAGCATGCACGGCGTTGAGGGGGCGTGCGCTCAGTATTTTCATCGTCATTGCGAACGGCTTTAGAGCTGAGGAATCTGCTTTTTTCCATTGTCGTTCCGAACAGCCTTAAGCCGTGAGGAATTTGCTTGCCTGATAATTAGGACCCTCGGCCTGCTCCGTAACTTTTCCTCATCAGAAAAGTTTATATAGTTGAGAGCGATGGTCGCGCGAAGAGCGGCAGCGAAGGCAGCGCAATCTGAGGCAGATGATCGCCTCCTGGTCGAAGCTGCGCAGAAAGATCCAAGCCGCTTCGGGGATCTCTACGAGGTAAACTTCGCACGGGTTTATGCCTTCGTCGCTAGCCGCGTGCATGATCGCGACGCGGCTCAGGATTTGACTTCAGATGTTTTCCACAAAGCACTGGCCAATCTTTCACGTTTTGAATGGCGCGGCGTACCATTCGCGGCCTGGCTTTTGCGGATCGCGGCCAACGCGATTACCGATCGAGCCAAGCGAACTGCCCGAGAGGTTCCCAGTGCCGAAGACCCGCCAGAGCCGGGCACCGAAATCGATATGACCGCGGTCGAACATCGCGCGCAGCTCATTCGGCTGGTCGAGCAGCTTCCCGCGGATCAGCGCCGGGTCATCGTTGAACGTTTTGTGGAGCAACGGAGTATTCGTGAAATCGCGCAACAACTCGGACGCAGTGAGGGCGCAGTGAAGCAGCTTCAATTCCGGGCGCTCGAAAAACTGCGTTCGCAAATGGAGGGTGCCAATGCCTAAGCGCTCTCTCACCGATCAACTGGATCAGGCGATTGAAAGGATGTTGGCTCGTCCGCACGGCGAACTCCCAGAGGTTGATGGGAGCCTTGCCCCACTTTTGCAAATTGCAAGGCAATTACGCGATCTTCCGCGCGAAAATTTCAAACCGAGTCTTAAATCTGATTTGGAAAGGACATTATCCATGGCAACCGCTAGGCAACCCATAGCAGCAGTTCGCACCTTCGCATCTCCACGGCTGAGCTACAAGAGCGCCGCAAAAGCAATCGAATTCTATGAGAAAGCGTTTGGAGCGAAGGAGTCGTGGCGGTTCGAGACCGAATCTGGCATAGGTCACGCCGAGATCATGATCGGCGATTCAACCGTCATGCTCTGCGAGGAGTGGCCGGAAGGTGGCCGCTACAGCGCAGAGACTCTGGGACAGTCGCCCGTCAGCATGACAATCAATGTGCCCGACGTGGACGCTTTTGTCGAGCATGCGGTTGCTGCCGGCGCCAAACTGACGGGCCCGATCACAGACCAGTTTTATGGACACCGCGACGGGACTTTGCTTGATCCCTTCGGATATGCGTGGAACGTTTACACAGTCAAGGAAGAGATATCGGCCGAAGAGATGCATCGCCGGTTCCGGACAACGATGCCCGTGCCCAAGAAGCCGGTGGTCGCTCCTGTTCCCAAAGGCTATCGCACCGTGACTCCGTACCTGGTCGCGCAGGATGGCCCGGCGCTGCTGGAGTTTGCCAAGCAGGCCTTCGGCGCCGAAGAAACCTTCCGCACCGTGGGATCGGCAGGCGGACTCCTCTCCGAGGCTCGCATCGGCGAT
>DAIMDJ010000181.1:2645-5968 GCA_036725905.1 Terriglobales bacterium | reverse complement strand
GATTTAGCGAATGGAAGCCCGCCAGCGTGATGAACTGGAACTTGTATCCCATGGCTGCCAATTCCGTCTGGAACCGCGCGATGCTGGTGTCATCCAGTTTCTTCTTCCAGTTAAAAGACGGCGAGCAGTTGTACGCGAGCATCTTGCCAGGATGCTCAGCTAAAACCGCTTCTGCGAATTGTCGCGCTTCCTCCAAGTTTGGCTCGGAAGTCTCCCACCAAAGGAGATCAGCATACGGCGCGTAGGAAACACTACGGGCAATCGCGGATTCCAACCCACCGCGAATGCAGAAGAAGCCTTCGGCGGTGCGGTTACCAGTGAGGAATTCGCGGTCTCGCGGGTCGATGTCGCTGGTCAGCAGGTGGGCGCTGTTGGCGTCGGTACGCGCCATAATAAGCGTCGGCACGCCCATAACATCGGCGGCCAGCCGCGCAGCGACGAGCTTCTGAATGGCTTCGCCCGTGGACACGAGCACCTTTCCGCCAAGATGGCCGCATTTCTTCGCCGAGGAGAGCTGGTCTTCGAAGTGAACACAGGCCGCGCCTGCCTCGATCATGGCTTTCATCAATTCGAACGCGTTCAGGTTCCCTCCGAAGCCAGCTTCGGCGTCGGCGATCAGGGGAGCAAACCAATAGATTCCGTTCTTTCCTTGAGCATGGTGAATTTGATCCGCGCGGGTCAACGCCTGATTGATGCGCCGGACGACATTGGGCACGCTATCCACTGGATACAAGCTCTGGTCGGGATACATTTGGCCAGCATCGTTGGCATCGGCGGCCACTTGCCAACCGCTCACATAGATAGCCTGCAATCCAGCTTTGACCTGCTGAATGGCTTGATTACCGGTCATGGCGCCGAGCGCAGGAAGGTAGGATTGGCCGTGCAGCAGCTCCCAAAGCCGCTCCGCTCCGTTGCGCGCCAAGGTGTACTCGATGCGCAAAGAGCCGCGCAGCCGCTCGATGTCTTCGGCTTTATAGGGACGAGTAACTCCCGCCCAGCGTGGGTTTGCTGACCAATTCATTTCCTGCTTCGATGCTTTGCCGTTCTTAGCCATGATTTCCCCCTTCCCTTGTGTGCCTTCGTGGCCTTCGTGGTGTCTTGAATTTTCAACCACTAAGGACACGAAGGAGCACCAAGGGCTTTGGTCACACCGGATCAAACTCCTCAGCCTTGATCATTGCCTCACTAATCCTTCGTGCTTCGCGAAAAGTATCGGGCGAGCCCAAATCTCTTCCCGGATTTGCCAGGAGCTTCTCCAACTCCTCGTCGAAGATTTTGCTGATCAGCTCCGGCGTATGCACGACCACCTCGCCCGTATCGTCCGCCACATTCCCGTTGTGCCGCATGCGCTGCGCAATCATCAGCCGGTAAATGCGGTCAGTGGCGAGATCCTCCATGTAGCCGTCAAGCAAACTCGCTCCCTTACCGTTTAGCACTCCGTTGCGATAACGAATTACCGTGCGCACAGCGGCCCGCGTTCCTACCAGCGTGCGCTGTCCGACATCTTTCGGCACGGGCCGCAAATCCGGATAGCGCTCATCGTGCGGCCGCCGTGCGTGCAACTGGTTGGGATACGGAAATTGATCAATCGCGATCTGATTTTGATCTGGATGCCCGGTCCATGCGCCATCCATCAGGCAATCGGCTTCATTCTTTTTGTCTTTGGCGAGAACTTCCAGCGCACGCGCGTTCAACTCAGGGTCTTCGCGGCTGGGATACAGCGCTGTCATGCCGCCGATTGCCAGCACTCCTCGTTTGTGGCAGACCTCCGGCATCAGCTCGCGCAGATTCTGGAAGAAAGGCACGTTGTGTGGAATTGTGTTGCGGTCAGGGAGCACCCAGTCAGGATCGTTCAAGTTGAAGTGAATCAGGCTGGCCATGTAGTCCCAGCGGCCAAGATTGAGTCCCAGAATGTGGTCGCTGAGGTTGTAGAGGAACTCCTCCATCTGAAACGCCAGCGGATGTGACTCCACCAGGGCCATGCATTTGATGTAGTCACGCGGCCAGCCGCGAGCCTCTGCAATCGCCTGGAACAGATCACGCCACCAGAGCGCTTCATCAGCCGATTCGGACTTCGGAATGTAAAACGCAAGCGGATGCTTCAGCTCCCCGGGATCGACTCGGAAGGCGATTCGCGTCACGTCAAACAGCGACGCTGAAGTCAGCTCGTCACCAAGAATTCCACCCTGATGAATGTGCAAACCGCGCGGGCGAATCCAGATCACTGTCGGACTTGGCTTGATGCCGACGAGCTTGTCACGCTTTTTGTCGAAGTACGTGAGCGTTCCGCGCAGAGCCTCAAGAATGTTTTCTACGCCCAGCCGCTGGTGCTCCCACTCGTTTACGGTCGAATCTTCGAGATCCAGCATCACCCCAGGTGCGCCCGAATTGAGCATTTTCACCACGAGCTCGGCGTCATCGGCCGGGCCGGTCATCTGATTGCGCTGATCCTGGCACCATTCTGGCAATTCGATCTTCCAGCCATTGCGGATAGCCATGCCAGGATAGTGATGCGTGGGCTTTTCTCCATCGAGTGACGCAGCCAACGCGCGTTTGCGTTCTGCGATCAGAGATTCCTGCCACGGAGAAAAGCGCCGGTGCAGGGGCGCGAAGAACTCGATAAACTCGGCAGACAGGTCCCGCTCCCGCGAAAACCCGCTAGACGGTTGGTTCAGGTGGAATCCCACCCCTGAAAAGCTGGCGGAAATAGTGCTCATGTTCACCTCGGCTGCTCCTTCCGAGCCGCGTGCGGACGGCTGAGATGCCAAGAAATGTAAGAAGGTCATCCGAACGAACTAGGAGAGTTCCTCGAAGATCGCCGGGATTTTGCTGTAGAACAGGCCTGCATGCGCTCCTTCTCCGGCTGTGTTTGCCCCACGCAAGCACACTCCACCCTCTCGGTCGGGTCGTCCTCTCCCAGCCCTGCGCCGCCCTTCATGGCGTACGGGCCGATTCTTGGGCAGTTTTCGCCCGCAGTCAAACGGAACGTTTCTATCAGGCTGATAAATAATTTGAATCATACGGCACCTGATTGATAATAATATGTGTTCAGCACCAGGCTGAGGGCATCGAGCCAAATGGAAATTGACCAACTTGAGACCTTTATTGCGGTTGCGACATTTGGCGGCTTTCACCGCGCGGCTGAAACGCTGCGCCTCAGCCAGCCCGCTGTGAGCGCGCGTATCAAAGCTCTGGAAGAGTCTCTCGGTTCGACTTTATTCGCCCGCTCACGCAATGCGCTGACGTTGTCGGATGCCGGCAGAATTTTCGGCCGTTCGCGGAGCAGCTTCTAAAGACTGCCTCGCAGGCACGCCAAGCCGTGC
>DAIMDJ010000181.1:0-2545 GCA_036725905.1 Terriglobales bacterium | reverse complement strand
CGGCCGTTCGCGGAGCAGCTTCTAAAGACTGCCTCGCAGGCACGCCAAGCCGTGCACGAACTCAAACCGGCCAGTGGCGGCCCGTTGCAGATCGCAGCGGCGCTCTCCATCTCGGTTTACTTCTTGCCCGATGTGCTCAAGCGATTCCAGCGTGCTCATCCGAAAGTAATAATCGCGATTCGCCCCGGCCATTCGAAAGAGGTATTGGAAATGGTTCTGAACGAAGAAGCCGAGATTGGGCTGGCCCGCTCGCTTCAGCACCCAATGATTGAAACTATCAGCTTGCGGGACGACCCCTTGTTGCTGGTCGCGCACCCTGTGCAAGGCCCAACCCGCGCGCGGCATGCGCGCCTGGAGCAAGTGGCGGCGTGGCCTCTCATTTTCTACGAACGCGGATCGAGTGACTGGACGCTCACCCACAGCCTTTTCCGTCGCGCGGGCCTGGTGCCTAACATAGCTTTCGAAGTCGATACCATCGAAACTGCAAAGCGAATGGTGGAACGCGACCTGGGAAGCGCATTTCTCCCTCAGCTTGCGGTTGGCCGGGAAATTCGCGCCGGCAAGCTGCTGGCGATCAAACTGCTGGACGCTGAGCCATTAAGACGCAGCCTCGACGTGATTCATCCCCGGCAACGGCCCCTGCGCGGGCAGGCGCAAGCATTTTTACGGGCACTCAAGGAAGTCGCGGATGCAGATCCGGCTTCTATTGAGGGCGGTCGTTCCCAATCGCGCAGGCGAGGGAAGTGAAAGTCAGATCTCTCGCACCGTGACAGCCATATTCGGAATGGATTCTAGGACCTGTGCTTGAAATGGGAAAGTCAGCCAGAAAGCTGAGGAAAATCGCTTGACAATGGGATACGGCGTGGGTCGGCTCCCCCAAATTCTGACAAAACTTACCTTCGGTGTTATGATTCGCTCGCTTCATTTGGCTCCGTTCGCACTCTAGTTGTCCGGCCCCTAGATCCAAAAAATTCAGCGTTGGAGGATACTTTTGAAAAGCACTGGCACACTGCTTCTGGGATTTCTTTGCGCGTCTTTTTGCTTAGCGCAAAACACACCGGCACCCGCTGCCCGTACTGACGTCTACCATGTCCACTTCGCCAAAGCTGCTCTCGGCAAAGGCGCCGAGGAAGGCGACTTGCTCAAGAAACAAAACCCAAATTCTCCCATGCCCGGACACTACATCGTCCTGCGCCATCAGGACGGCGAAGACTGGGACTACGCCGTAATCAACCATCTCGGTACTAAGGCCACCGTGGATGCCGCCGGCACTCCGGCTCCGGCCGCCGCGCGCGACCTGAACGCCTGGCATACCGATACCTTCGTCAATGGACCCGCTTGGCCTGAGTTTGCCAAAGCCATGGGGCTTGACGATCCCGCAAAGAGTGTAGGCTCCGTCTACGTTGTTTCAGTATTTCGCGCTGCACCCGGGCATCGCGATGAGCTGGAAAAATCGCTGGCGCAAGCTCCCGGTGGCGGCCAAAACGTCGCCGGCAACGTTCTCATGCAGCATCTTGAGGGCGGACCCTGGCAGTTCCTCACCATCGCTCGCTACAACTCCTGGCAGGATTTCGCCACGAATGAGAAAAATAGCGTCGCTGATACCTTGAAGCCTGATGGCGGCTGGCTAGCCCTCCGCAACCACTCCACATTCCACAACGATACCCTGACTGACCGCATCGCCCCTTAGCGTGTCACGGAAGCACGAAAGCAAAACCCGGCCCCGACTGGCCATCGGGGCTGTTCTATTTTTCGAAATGAATTCTTCCCGCAAACTAACTCTGCGATCTTTGTTGTAAGATGTTGGCCTTCCCCTCATTTTTCAGGCATGGCCGAATTAGTTTGGGACGGTAAGTACGACGACCACGGCAACAAGCGTGCCCCGGTTCGTATCGAGCTGCCTTTCAAACCGTCGAGACCGTCAACGAGAGCGCACAGGACCGCCCGCGCACGCTGGAGCTGTCCGCCACCGGCGCCGACCGCCCGCGCAGGTTTCGCTTCGTGTCAGCGCATGCCTTAAGGCGTGCCGAAACGAACACTTAACTCTTTGTCATTCCGAGGGCCTTTAGGCCCGAGGAATCTGCTGTTGTAATCGAAAAGCAGATTCCTCACGCCTGAAGGCGATTCGGAATGACAATCTATGCGCACATCGCCGACCTGCGCCTGTTTGCACGCTGAATACCCGCTCCGCGCTACTTCCGTTGTAAACTGTGCCTTCCCCAATTGTGGGTATGTCTCTCGATCTCAAGCCGTCGCACGCCTCCGTCAAGGCCTACTACGATACTCTCCACCAATTTGGACAGCTCTACATTGACCACGAAGGTGCGGTCCGCAGCGCGTTCCAAGACCTGCTAGCGAAGTGCGGGCGCAAGGCCAAGCCGCCGCTGACCCTCGTTCCCGAATATCGCATCGAGCGCGCCCGGTCTTCGGTAATCGTGGACGGAGCTCTCGTGGACCTCTATCACCTCCCCCACGGCTACTGGGAAGCGAAGGACGAGAAAGACGACCTTGCCCGTGAAGTCGAGCGCAAGCTCGACAAGGGCTA
>DAIMDJ010000180.1:0-5980 GCA_036725905.1 Terriglobales bacterium | reverse complement strand
CTACAAACCTGAGTTGGATGCTTGGTGGAACGACGGTCATGCCCGGTTGGAGGAGTTGGAGCACACTCGGGCCGCAAGAAACCTCCCGCTGCCATGGTGGGTTGCGGCAGCGGGTCTCGCTCTAATTCTTTCGATCAGCGCACTCTACCTATCCCGGAACCGTATCTGGCGCCGCGCCAGCCCACCGGCAAGCAAAATCATGCTCGCGGTACTGCCTTTTGAAAACCTCAGTGGCGATTCTGCGCAGGAGTATTTCAGTGAAGGGCTGACCGAGGAGATGATCTCCCGGCTGGGTCAAATGGAGCCACAGCGTCTTGGAGTTATCGCACGCACGTCGGCCATTCAGTATAAGGGCACGAAGAAGCGAATCGATCAGATTGGCAAAGAATTGGGCGTCGATTACATCCTCGAAGGCACCGTGCGCCATTCGGGCGATCGCGTGCGCATCAGCGCTCAACTCATTCAAGTCAAGGATCAAACGCATCTTTGGGCTAAGAACTATGAGCGAGATCTCGGCGATATCCTGGTCCTGCAGCAAGCGGTGGCTGTGGCGATAGCCGACGAAGTCGAGATCAAACTCACGCCCGAGCAGAAAGCTCACCCGAGCGATGCTCGCCCGGTAAACGCGCGCGCTCACGAGGCCTACCTTGAAGGTCGCTACTATTTAGCGAGGGCCAGGGGAAGCGAATTTGAGAAGGCACTCAATTATTTTCAGCAGGCCATTCAGCTCGACTCGAGCTATGCCCTTGCCTATGCCGGCCTCGCCGAAACCTACACGGCAATGAACACCTCATATTTGACTCCGCTGGAAGCCGGACCCAAAGCAAAAGCGGCAGCCATGAAAGCATTAGAATTGGACGAGACCCTGGCGCTCGCCCATGTTTCTCTCGGCAGCGTACACCTTTACTACGATTGGGATTGGCCCGGAGCCGAGAGCGAGTTCTTGCGCAGCCTGGCGCTCAACCCGAATCTTTCCGAAGCGCATCTACGGTATGCCGATTATCTCGCGAGCATCGGCCGATTTGATGAGGCGCTCGAGCACGATCACACTGCCTTCGCGCTCGATCCTCTTTCGGTCCGGGCGCGATTTGTGGCCATCACACGTAGTTTGCACGCCAGCCGTCGATATCAGGAGATCATTCAGGAGTGCCACAAAGCACGGGAATTGCCGCCGGACTTCACCGAACCTTTTGCCGAGGAAGCATTTGCCTATGCGCGCCTGGGCCGGTTCGCGGAGGCGACACAGGCGGCAGCAACAGCAGTGCGCGAAAGCAACGATCCAACTCAAATAGCGGAGGCAGCTCAGACCTACGCCGAATCAGGAAATAAGGAAGAAGCGCGCAAGGTTCTCAAGAAACTTCTGGCTATGGCGCAGAAACGGTTTGTATGCGGCAACAACATCGCCACGGTATATGCCGCCCTCGGAGAAACCGACAGAGCTTTCGCCTCACTTGAAGAAGGTCTCAAGCAGCGATCTCTTTGAATGGCTTTTGTCGGGGTGGATCCCCGACTCGATGCCCTCCGGAGTGATCCACGCTTCGCGGAGATTGTTCGTCGCGTCGGTGTGCCACTCCCTGAAAAACAACCGAACTCCTAAGGATTGGTGAACCCTGGATTGTTTGCAAGCATGCTAGCAGCGAGCTTCTCTTCCTGCCACAATGTCCCATCTAGCACCCAGAGTTGTGTTTGATAATCTCTATGACGAACTTAGCTCGCAAATCTATATCCGATCCTGTGGACAGTGATTATGTGCTCGGGCTCCGACGGCGATGCCTCGATTTTCTGACGAAGTTTGGCGATGTGATTGTCGCCGGTGCGAGTGATCGGATAGTACTCAAGGCTCCATACCTCGTCCAATAGTTGGTCACGCGTGACGATTTCATTTTCATGCAGAATAAGGCATTTCAGTATTTCGAATTCACGCGGCGACAGGTCTATCGGTCGTCCCTCTCTCACGGCCCGATACTTCTTAAAGTCGAGTTCAACATCTCCAAACCTGTACCTCTCCAGCGTTCGTACTCCATTTCTGGAACGCCGCAGATGTGCCCGAACGCGAGCCAAGAGCTCCTTGATGCTGAATGGCTTGGTCACATAATCATCGGCCCCGACTTCCAGCCCAACAATCTTATCGGTCTCTTGGCCGCGCGCTGTCAGCATGATTGGGGAAACGTTTGGCGAGCAGGTGCGGCTGATCCGCGAACAAGATCCGACGCTGCCAAGGCGGCGAAATCCAGAAATACCCAGGGACTTGCAAGACGTCTGCCTGAAGGCGCTGGAGAAAAAACCTGAGAACCGCTATGCGTCCGCGCGAGAAATGGCGGATGACCTGGAACGATTCCTGGCGGGGGAAAAAGTGCATGCGGTGCCGACTGCGTATTCGAATCTGATGTCCGGAAAGATCGAACAGTACCTGCGCGAGCTAGAGAGCTGGCGGGAGGAGGAGATCGTTTCGGAACACGAGTATGAGGCGCTGCGCAAAGACTACGGACGGCTGGTAGAAAGGGAAGACTCGTGGATATTGAACGCGCGAAGACTGTCGCTGCCACAGGTGAGCTTGTATCTCGGCGCTTGGATACTCACGGTGGGCGCGGCATTGTTGTTCCTGTTCCAGTTTGCGGACCTTTCGGGGACGCTGGGAGTCATCGTGGTGGCGGGGGCCGCGGCATTGATGGCGGACCGCGGGCTGCGGCTTTGGAAATCGGGACAGTTGCGGATTGGGATTGCCTACCTGCTGGCGTTTTGCCTATTGCTTCCCATAGCGTTGCTCGTGGCGTTCGGCGCCTATCACTTGTTCACGAGGGCAGCAGCGAATCCGGACTGGGAGTTGCTGGGGCGCTGGAGTGGCGCCATTTGCCGAACGACTCGCGGTACTTCTACCCGATCGCAGTGGTTTTCACATTTGCAGCGCTGAGCGGGCTGGCAAGCACTCATAAGCCGTATCAGGAATGGCTGGCAGCGCGATTGCCCTGGACGCGTGGCGAGATCGAGTATCTTTTTATTATCAATGCGGGGATTTATTTGCTGTCGGAGGTGATTTGCGAGCGGTTCTCCCTATCGCAAATGCGCGCCGTGGCTAAAGCGTTCCGATTTGTGATACCTGGACATGTGCTTACCTCATTGTTTTTTTTAGGGCTGGAGGCAACGGAGAGATGGGAAGGTCAACTGAACGATCCGTTGATGAAGAGGGAGGCGCGTGTTTTTGAAATGCTGCTGCCGGCGGCGGCGCTGCTATTTGTGTACGGAAGCATTCGCAAGCAGATGAAGAACTATTTCGTCGTCGGGATGATATTTCTTGGGATCGGGCTGGTCCGGCTGCAAGAAGACATCTTCAAGCAGAAGTCGCGCTGGCCCATCCTGCTGCTGATTCTGGGTTCCTTGCTGATGGTGAGTGCGACGCGATACTCGGCCATCAAAATGGCCGTGGCGCGGATGGCCCGGCGCGGGGAATGAAAGCACGGAATAAGCTCCATTAGGACTGCAATTCCCACCTTTTTTTGTCGCTATACCTTAATGAGGGGAAGTGATTGCCAACAGGCCCCCGGCAGAATTGCCGGACGGCCGGGGCGGCCCTCGAAGGAGTGCGACTATGGCTAAACAAACGGGCAAGCGTTCCTGGCGGTGGAGCTGGCCACTAGGAGTAGCGCTCGCATTCGGGAGTATTGTTGCGACCGGGTGCGACAGCGACGGGAGTCCGTTCATTACGTCGCTTCAGCCATTTTACACCCAGCTAGATTTGGAGGCCGATTCCAGATTGAACGGAATTTGGAGTGACAAAGGAGGAGACGTGACGTTCTCATTCAAAGAAAGAAAGGAGGAGGGGAAGGAGAAGGAGTACAAGCTGGTGGTGAAGGAAAAGGACGGAGAGCAGGAAGTGTCGGGAGAATTCGAGGCCCACGTCGTGCGGCTGGGCGCTTTTGATTTTATGGACATTTATCCCCAGAGCAGCAAGGAGGGGAACGAGTTTTACCGCGCGCATTTTACCCGCGCACATACCATCGCGCGCTTGGAGATCAGTCAGGACTCGATCCAGATGGCATTCTTGAGCGCAAGGTGGCTGAAGGCGAAGATGGACGAAAAAAGCGTCGATACTCCGTGCGTGAAGGTGGATGATACGCTGATGCTGACCGGAACGACGGAGGAAGCGCAAGAGCTCGTGTTTTCCCATGCGAACGACGATGGAGCGTTTGCCGACTCGCTGTTACTGGAGAAGCAGCGGATCGAGAAGGAAGAGCAATGAATGCCGTGGAGATTCAGCAAGCTGGGATGCAATCGACAGTGGGACGAGACTGCCGGGGGGCTCCCGACAAGGCGTGCAAACGACTGGATAGCTGAAAAGAGATCTCCTGTTATCTGCGTCGCTCGGTCTCGCGTGTGCAGAGATGGGAGAGGAATGAAGGGCTGCCCATCCTCATGTCACCAGCACGCGCGTGGCGTCACGGTATACCCGTACCGGGAGAAACTGGACGAGTGGTGGCGAGGGGCGCAAGTGCAGAGCATTGGATGCTAATTGGGAAATGGGATCGAGGAGCTTGCCGGTTTTCAGGCCGAGGTTCGTCGTTTCCGGAATTCGTCGTGTTAACGCTTCATGCGTGGACGAGCTCGCGCCGTTTTAGCCTGGGAAGAGTCTTGATGGATTTTCCTACCTTCTCCTGGGCGAGCCGCAAGTCGTGGAGGCTCTGTAGATTCAGCCAAAACTGAGCGCTCGTGCCAAAGAAATGAGCGAGGCGCAGGGCAGTGTCGCCCGTGATGGCGCGCGTTCCGTTCAAGATTTGCGTGATGCGATTGGTCGGCACGTTGATCTTTCGCGCCAGTTCAGCCGCGCTCATATCGAGTGCTTCCAGTTCTTCAGCCAGGTGTTCACCCGGATGAATAGCGGTCAGTGCCATAGCGACGCTCCTTTAGTGATAGTCAACAATCTCCACGTTTGACGGCCCCGGCGATCGCTCGGCCCACTCGAAGCAAATCCGCCATTGATCGTTAATACGGATGCTGTACTGGCCCTTGCGGTCGCCTACCAGCGCTTCAAAACGGTTCCCAGGCAATGCGGAAAGGTCTCTCAGCGACGTAGCCGCTTCCATACGGTCAAGCTTCAGACGCGCGGGTCGTTCAAATCCAGAGAATGCCTTGACCCGTTTCCCGGCGGCGAATTCTCTGGTCCTCTTGTCCCGATAGCTGACGATCACTACCGAAAAATACAAGGAAGTACGCGTTACGTCAAGCATAAAGGATCAAAAGAAAATGTGAAGCTAATGTGCTGGATTAAGTGAGCGATTCCCGTCGGGCCGAGATTCCAGACTGCCATCAAACTGTCATCAAACTGTCATCAACGATCCCAAATCCAAGCAAATAAAGGCAAACGCACTAGTCAGAAGCGGCCATCTGATTGATTTCGTTAGGCAAAGTTAGGAAACGCTTTGCTGAGTTGGGCTTAGCTTCGATTACGAATCGGCTGCTCTACCACTGAGCTACCTCGGCCCGTTCTAATGACAATAGCATCCGCAGAAAATTACTGTCAATTCATCGCCGAAAACGGCGTTCTTTCAGCGTGAGAAGGGATACATCGCCCAGCCAATTCCCACGCCGATTAAGAGGAAAAGTAGCAGGGACCACACGATATACTTTACACGCTCGATCGGCTGTCGGCGGCTCAGAAAGCCAAACGCGATGGAAATCAGCAACGCGAAGAGCAGCAGGGATTGCAAATGGCTGAGCTTGAATCCCATTCCCGCGTTCATGCTTTGCGTCCTCGCGCTGCTTCATACGCATGCAGCGCCAACAAAAGGTTAAGCACACCGGCGGTAGCGAGAAAGCGCGTGCCGTAATCGCCGCCCGCATGGGAAACGTCCGGGCCGCCAGTTTCGAGCGACCTGGCCACCAAATAAAACGTTCCCGTCCCCAAATCCGCCAGATAGCCCAGCCAATCGAAAGCATCGTTGGCGGCTGAACTAAAAACGTTGCCGCGCATCCCTGCGCCAAGAAT
>DAIMDJ010000179.1:0-5990 GCA_036725905.1 Terriglobales bacterium | reverse complement strand
TCCGGCAGGGAGCACTGGTTTTTTCAAAAACCCGCATCACGGCCAAATCGTCATCCGGTTCTGGCGGATGCCTGGAAAGGAAGAAATCAATCACCTCGCCCATCGTGATCTGATCGGCCTCCGCGGCAAGGTGAAAGCCTCCCTTGGTGCCGCGTCGCGAGGTGACGAATCCGCCCCAGACGAGCAGTTGCAGGATTTTCGCCGTTTCAGCTTTTGAGACGCGAATCCGTTCAGCAATCTTTTGCGACTGCATCCCATTCCCCGACTCCGCGAGACAGCAGAGCGCCTTCAGCGCCGATTGCAACCGTTTTGGAAAGCCAGGCCAGACCACTGGATTCGCTCCTTTCGGAGTTGATTGTCCGAAATGTGCACAATGCCGTCAGTGGGCGGGCGCACAAAATCATGTGATCGGAATCACATTGGAGCGGGTGAACTGAAGCCGGAATGGAATTGGTGCTGTGCGGTGATGGAGCCAGATAGTAAGCAACCTTGAGACCTGCACATAATCGAACTCGTTCGCGCTGTATGGTGCCGAGTTCTACAAATCATGCAGGGCGTTTGCTCATGTAAGCGGTATTACAAATCAAGGACCGCTTGCACCGAGGTGGGATCGCCCAGCAAGCGAAAACGGAAGCCGAGTCTCCTGAGAGTCGTCTGGATTGCTAAATTATCACGCAGCATCTCAGCTACTATGCGGCTTAGTTTCTCATCTCGTGCGATCTGGATCAGCCGGCGGAGCAATTCGCTTCCCAGACCTCGATGCTGGTATTGGTCTGAGATCAAGACAGCCAGTTCTGCGGCTTTATCCGCCTGCAGCTTATTAAGCCGCCCCACGCCCAATATGTGTGGCTCACCGGTTTGCGGATCTCTGTACTCCGCCACAAGCACCATCTCGCGTTCGTAATCGCTAAAGCAAATGCGAACCAATCTCTCGTGGGCAGTGCGCGCGGCAAGGCTCAGGGAGCTGAAGTAGCGCAAGTACACCGTTCGGTCGGAAAGCGTCTCGTGGAATTTGACCATCAACGGCTCATCTTCCGCACGAATTGGCCGGATGGTGACCTCAATGCCGCCCTTCAACGTCCACGGCAAAACGTATTGAGACGGATAGGGTCGAGCAGTCGCATTTAGGTTTGTAGTCATCGCACAAGACCTTCTTCTGCCCCAGGCGTTTTGGACGTAAGTAAGTTGCTATCAGCCCACCGGCAAAGTCTGGCTAAACTCCACTCGCGATTCACCCACCACCTGCACCCGCGGTTCAAATTTCTGTTCGACGGAGAGCGCGCGGGATACCAGACAAACTGATTTAGCTTTCTGCAATAAGCGGAGCGCACGCGTCTGCTCCTCTTCGCTGGAAATAGTTAGTTTCGGACGGATCACGATTTCATTAAAGGCATAGCCGGAGTCGGTTTTGCGAATCGATCCCTCAACCTCTACTTCCAAATCTGCATACTCAAACTTTGAGTATTCCGCCAAGGCGCGGAAAGTGGTTGTGTAGCAACTGGCGACCGCGCTGAGCAGCAAGTCTTCGGGCGTCCACCTGCCCTCGAGTCCGCCAAACTCAGGTGGCGCGGTGAAGTGGATCGCATTGGGAGCAGAGTTGGACTTTGCCAGCCCAGTTCTTCCGGAACTCCACCAAGCAATGATGCGATATTTTTGTGCACCTTCCATTGTTGACCTCCCTTTCCTTAAGACCGACTAATCAGAGCGCGCGACCCAAATACGCCATCGGACGGCTACTGATGCCCTCCAGGTGGACACCTTACAGTCAACCCGATTCTCCATCCTCCACTCGATATGCGCGGTGCGTGAGGTCACGGTTTTTCGTGATGGTAATCACAATCCCGGTGCTACAATTTCCACGTCGGTAAACTCTGCCATGCGCGCACCTTACGGCCTGACCATCCTCGACAACTGCGTCACCTGTCCGGTCCGCGAGGAGCACCTGTTCTGCAATTTGCCGCCGCCTGCGGTTAAGAAGCTGAACGAGATCAAGTCCACTGCCATCTATCCGAAGTCGACAATGTTGTTTATCGAAGGACAACAGCCGCGCGGAGTGTTCGTCCTCTGCACCGGCAAGGCGAAGCTTTCCACTTCCTCCAGCGAAGGCAAAACGATCATCACCAAGATCTCCGAACCAGGCGATGTTCTCGGCCTGAACGCGACCATTTCCAACCACCCCTATGAAGTCACGGCGGAAATGATCGAACCTGGTCAGGCCAACTTCATTACTCGCGATGCGCTGCTCCAATTTCTCCGGGAATATGGCGAAGTCGCGCTGCGTGTTGCAGAACAGCTCAGCCGGAACTACTACACGGCTTATGAGGAAATCCGTACGTTGGGACTTGCCAGTTCTCCTGCGGAGAAGTTCGCGAAATTGCTGCTTTCCTGGGAATCGAAGAAAGCAGGAGCCAACGGTACTTTCCAAATCAAGCTGACGCTTACGCACGAGGAAATCGCGGAAATGATTGGCACCACGCGCGAGACGGTGAGTCGCTTGTTCTCAGACTTCAAGAAGAAACAATTGCTCCAACTGAAGGGCTCCACTTTGATTGTTCGCAACAAACCTGCGCTCGAGAAAATGGTTCATCCGTAACAACTGTTCTCGAAGCGGCTTCGAGCGGCGTGAAATGCGGAGACCCAAAGACAAAATCCCTGAGGAGAATGGTGGCAAAGAATGCTTTGGCCCGGCAGGCTATACAGCAGAAGAACACCGTATGCGGCTCAGTGTGCCACGAGGCTTGTACGGCCAGCCGGTCATGGTGAGGTTAGACGGGAGGTGGGGCGATTATTAGTACGTCAAGTCAAAAAGAGCCTCTAAGCGAGAGCGTGGGCCTGCGATTGATGGCCCGCCGCGCATTCTTGGATTTCCTGGATGGGCGACGTAATGATTGGGGTTCGATATTCCGGGTGATGAAATTCCAGATGCATGCCCCGGCCAACGAAATGCAGTTTGAGCATTGAACCGCCCCAAGTCGAGCCTGCGATTGCGACCAGAACCGGTTGCGGGCAGTATTGCGGATGACCTGAAATCAGGGCTCGGCTTCCACCAATGAGCACGGCTGTGTAGCAATGGTGCCGCGTCTGGATCTGCAGCACAGTCGCTGGCTGCAAGCTATCGAGGAACACGCCTCCCTCGATCTCAGACTGCACAATGTTGCGATTGACCGCATCGCTGAGATTGGGGTGTGGTGTGAGGGATGTACGGGTCAAGGCTTCCTGCCTTTCAATCACTGTAGATTTTGACATGGAAGCTCAAAATACGAAAGCAGGAGTCTCACTTTCTCTAAAAACGAGGGACGACTCGCTCCTGTATTCCATGTAGCCTCGCGGCGTCATCCGGATTACACCCCGGACTTGTTCCTGGACGTATCCTTCATTCCGTAGCTCTGCGACCATTCCCCGCGCTAAAGAAGAATCCAAAGTCCGTTTGGACAAGGTCACGAACTGGTGTGGATCTTCCTCGTACCGCGTAGCCAAGGTAATCAGAAGCCAGTCCCGGATCGATTCTCGATGCATAATCATCTCCCACTGTGAAAGTGTGATCCGATGTTATGCAGTTTTATGAGCCTAAGGAATGGCCCGTGGGTGCCAGATCGGGTCAATTGGATATGACCTTTGTCGCGTTCAGCATCGTGCTATTGCGCATCGGGGACCTACACCAAGGTCACGTGCACCAGTGTGAAGCCGGCGGCAAGGATACCACTAATAGAGACGGCTCCGCCTTCATGCAAGGCGGATGGGTTGCTGGTGATCCACTCCCAAAGCGTGACCTCCAGGCTGGTCCCAGCGGCTATTTGAAATGAATGCTGAAGAGGTAGAGGGCACTACTCAAACCAAATGCTGTGAGGGTGAGTGCGGCGAGCGCGAGCTTGAGCAGCCGTCTGCGTGGTGGATTCCGATGAATCATTGCAGCACGGTATTTTTCAATCCATTGTTGCTCGCCATCGAGTATCCGACTGCTCTCAACGTCCTGGATAGGTGTCTCCGATTGCAAGGACTGGGTGATCGCCCGCAGTCTGCGCTCATCACCATAAGCGAGCCCCACAAAGCGAAATGGCTGCCGAGTCCAGGAAACAGGACTCAGCAGTTCTGCTGAGCCAAGCACAGGTCCCATCTGGGTCAGAAACATCAGCTTAACTCGCGAACCCCGATTTGCCGATTTCGGCAAGCAGAGCAAACCGCCGGTGGGCGAAATGACTTCCAGGCTGCCTGTAGCGCAGCCGCCATCGTGGAATCGAAGTACGGCGGGAGTGAAATCGGTCATGCGTACTCGCGGCGGCCGGAAAATCGGAGATGGTTGGGGGAGGCAAGTCATGTATTTACGTCGAGTATGATGGTTGTCCGACCGAAATTAAGAGATTACGAAAGGTCCTTGTACGCTCCAGTTACCCGCAGATCTGCCTTTCGGTGGCGGCAGAGTCGCCGTCAGGGGACACCAGTGCTTCCCATATTTTGTCCAACAGAACAGGACAGCTACTTTGCCTGGTGTGTTAGCAGGAAACGACCGTGATCTCGGGCATTGCTGGCATTCTGCGCCAGGCCTTTGACGTAGCGGTAAAAGCGGACTTTCCCAAGGTGCTTCCAATACGGCGCATCATAACTATCGATTCCTGGTCCTGAACGCATGGCGCTAAAAAACACGTGCTGCGCTGGATTGACCACAATGCCTACATGCCCTCGCCAAACAACTAGATCTCCAGGTTGAGTATGCGCCACTCGCTCAAATTCCGGCGTTCCGGCATAGAGATCCGAAGAACTTGCGTAGGAATAGGGAAACCCAGCCCGATCATATATTGCGTGGACGAGATGCGAACAGTCACGCTTCGCACGAACGTGGACGCGGGAATCGAGTGCGGCGGCGATCACAGCCAAGCCGTCATCTGCACTCACCATCTGAGAGGCAACTGACGCTTTCTGCGAGCCGGCATTTTGCTCAGCCCGTCGGGATATTGCGCCCAAATTTTTAGATTGAGTCTCACGCTGTGCCGACGATGGAGACGTAGCGAGTCCGCACAAAATCATCACTGCTACCACGTACTTTGAATGCAGCCGCATGGCTTCGTATTGTGATGCATTCTCATGGTATATGTCCAAGCACCAGCGTAACCTACACAGCCTCAACAGCCTGTAGTCTCCCCAGTGCTCCGGCATCAATCACCCCGCCCGAGGCAATTGGCATCGGCCAAGAACACACTTAGGCACTGCGCAGCAGGATTACAGTGGCATCGTCTTTCTGGGCGCACTTACCACGAAACTGCCCGATGGCTTCCATGAGCCGGAAGACGCTGCAGTCGTGTGTGGCTACGAATTCTGCAAGGCGCGACCTGCCGAACTCCTGGTCCTGACGATTCAGCGCTTCGGAAATGCCGTCGGTGTAGAACAGCAGGCGGAAATCACAGCAGAACTTCACCGTGTGCTCGGTAAACTCGCCGGGAAGCAGGCCGAGCGGCATCCCGGCGTCGGTGTGGAGCGGGCGCACGTCGGTTCCATGGCAGAGCAAGGGCCACGGATGCCCGGCGCTGGCGAAGGTGAGCGTGCGGCGCGCCGGGTCCAGCACAGCATAGATCATGGTGACGTAATGTTCCGTCGGAAAGTCGTTTAACAGCATCTGGTTGAGACGCGACAACATCTCGCCCGGACCGTTGGTGAGAGGCGCCAAGAAGCGGACGATTGCACGGACGGCTGACATCAGCAATGCCGCAGGCATACCTTTCCCCGAGACATCGGCGAGAAGGATTGCTACGCGTCCGTCGCTAAGCGGAATGTAGTCATACCAGTCACCGCCCACGGCGCCTGCGGGAACGCACTCAGCCTCCAGTTGAAAGCCGGGCAACGACGGCGCAGTGCGTGGGAGAAGGTTCTCTTGGATGCGACGGGCTTCGTCTTGCTCCTCATGCACACGCTGCATCTGGCGCCGCTCATCCTGAAAACGCTGTGCGTTATCGATTGCCACTGCGATGTGGCCCGCCAGAGCCTTCAGGATTTCGATC
>DAIMDJ010000178.1:0-5991 GCA_036725905.1 Terriglobales bacterium | reverse complement strand
GCCCGCGCCATACGTATTGTGGCGGGAGGCACCGATCTTATTCCTTCTCTGCAGCAGAAGCTCTTCGAGCCGCAGCACGTACTCGATATCCGTCACATCCCCGAACTCAAAGGGATCCGGCAAACCGAAGAGGGCACCGAGATCGGTGCACTCACTACGCTCACCCAAATCGAGCATTCCGATTTTCTGCGGCAACATTACTCAGTGCTGGCGGAAGCCGCAAAAACCGTCGCTTCGCCCATCCTCCGCAATATGGGCACAATTGGCGGCAATATTTGTTTGGACACGCGTTGTCTCTGGTACAACCAGTCGCTCACCTGGCGTAAATCCTGCGGATTCTGCATCAAGAAAGATGGAGACCTCTGCCACGTTGCCCCGGGAGGGACAAAGTGCTGGGCGGCGTTCTCGGCCGACACGCCTCCTGCGCTCTTGTGCTTGAAGGCCGAAATTGAGATTGCCAGCGCGAAGGGCGTACGGCGGATCCCGCTGCGCGAGTTCTACACCGGACTAGGCGATTCTTACCGCAACCTCGCTCCGGATGAACTCCTTACTCGTGTCATCTTGCCGAAATCTTCTGCCGGATATCGCGGGGTCTATCGCAAACTGCGGATTCGCGGCTCGATTGACTATCCCCTGGCGGGAGTGGCGGTAGTGTTGAGCCGATCAAATGGGCACGTTTCGCACGGCCAAGTGGCGCTGACAGCAGTCAATCCGGCACCGGTAATCGTGAAGGGTGCCTCCGAACTGCTGGCAGGGAAAGCCGTCGATGAGAAACTGGCCGAGGCCATCGGAGAGCTTGCAGCGCGAACAGCAAAGCCATTGACCACATCTGCTTTGACTCCTGAATATCGCCGCGAGATGATTCGGGTGTTCACGAAAAGGGCGCTGTTGGCCGCCGCAAATGGATTAGCGACTTGAACGGCAATCGACCATCCGCCGCCTTGATCACCGACTGCCACATCCACATCCAGCCGGTCGAAATGTTCAAGCCTCACGCGCTGGAGTTAATGAAAAAGAAGCGGGCGAACTTTGAACAAGTTGCCGAGTTCTGCCACTCTCCAAAAGCCTTTCTCAAACATCTGGATAATTCGGGCATCGATCGCGCGGTGCTCATCAATTACGTTGCGCCGGAGGTGATCGGATTCACTTCTGGCGTGAACCAGTTCATCGCCGACTACGTGAAAGAAAATCCCAGACGGCTGCTCTCCTGTGGCAGCCTGCATCCGCGGCACACTTCAAACGTTATGTCCGATATGGAACAGCTTCTGCGGCTCGGGATTCGCATGATTAAAATTCATCCGCCACATCAACTCTTGTTTCCAAACGATTATCTAATCGGGGTGAAGGAGTTGGAAATTATCTATCGGGCAGCGGAGGCAAACGGCATTCCGGTTATGTTTCACACCGGCACTTCCATTTTCCCCGGCGCGCGCAATAAGTACGGCGATCCGATTCACGTGGATGATGTTGCCATCGACTTTCCAAAACTAAAAATCCTGCTGGCCCATGGCGGTCGACCTTTGTGGATGGATACAGCATTCTTTCTGGTTCGGCGCCATCCTAACGTTTACCTCGATATCAGCGGCATCCCTCCCAAGAACCTGCTGAAGTATTTCCCTCGGGTAGAGCAGATCGCCGATAAGACTTTGTTCGGCACCGACTGGCCCGGGCCGGGCGTCCCCGAGATCAAACAGAATCTCGAGGACTTTCGCGCCCTACCGCTGGCCGAATCAGCGAAGCAACAAATCCTCAGCCGATCAGCGCTCGAGATATGGCCGGACTAGATTGCGTGCTGGCATATGCTTGCCCCTTAACCATCTGAGCAATCGAGATGATGTGCAAGATCAGCAGCAAAGGCACGGCAAACGTAGGGATCACGCTCAATGGCAGAACGGTCATCGCTTTGGTAGTGACCGCGTGACCAAGGATCCCGACCGGAGGTGGCGAAGCCAAGACCCCCAGGGTCACTGCAGTGACGAGGTCGAGCATGCCGAAAAGCTGCCACGCGATGTAGCTTGCCTTACGCTCTGCGTTGCCGGCGAGATAAATTGCCACAAATGGAGCCGTGATCCCTATGGCGAAATCGCCCCACCCCGCGGGGAGCGCGAAAACTCCGGGCAGAATTCCATAAACATAGAGAACCACAAACGTCATGCCTCCGATGCGCCATGTTTGCACAATCGTCAAATTCTTCGGGTTCAAGGATAAAACGAACTCGCGGAAGCCGGGCGATGTCGCATACCAAAGGACAAAAACCAGAATCGGCAGCGTCACCGCGAGCCCAAGGGGAACGGGCGGCTGAAATGCATACGTCGATCCGGCATGAAAAACCAGCAGTCTCGAGGCAGCGATTGCTATCCCTAGCCACACCGCCAGGATCGCCAAAACAAGTTTTGCGTAGTTTCGATTTGCGTTATTTTTCATTTCTAGCTCCTTCCATTTTTGAATTGGCCACGATGTGAACAATCGCGCCAGAGAGTTTTCGTAAGTCACGCCAGCGCGCGTCACCCAGCTGGTGTTGGAACTTTTTTTGCACCCGTTCCCAGGCCGGCGTCACGCGCTGAAGCTCACGTCCTCCAAGAGGAGCAAGCTGCAACCAGCGTTCCCGGCGGTCGACACCGGCGCGGACCGCGATCCAACCTTTCTTGCGCAGGATCCGAAGATTCCTGGTCAACGTCGTGCTGTCGATAAACAGCAGAGTCGATAGTTGACTCTGCGAGACCTCGCCCGCCAGCTCCAGGGCTTGCAGGATCGAGAATTGCGTCGCATGCAGCCCCAGCGGCCGAAGGGCATCGTCGTACATTTGGGTTAGTGCACGGGAAGCGCGTCGGATGCTGGCGCACATGCAGGGTAGCTCTACAGGCATTTCGCACCTCAGCTAATAGATGCATATACATCTAGTGCGCGGTGCAAAATAATTTTGTCGGTCACAGAATTGTGTAAGGGGATTAGCGCGACGTAAACAGGTGGCCGAGCTTCTGCTTTTTGGTCTTCAAATACTCTTCGGCGTGAGCGTTTGGAGCTACTTCGCAGGGAACACGCTCCGTCACTTCGATTCGGCCACGCTCCAGGGCAGCAACTTTATCGGGATTATTCGAAAGCAGCCGTACGCGCGAAATTCCCAGCGCTTTAAGAATCTGCGCCGGTAACTCGAACTCGCGGTGGTCAGCTTTGAAGCCCAATCGCTCGTTGGCTTCAACCGTGTCCAGCCCAGCGTCTTGAAGTTCGTACGCCCGCAGCTTGGCCATCAAGCCAATGCCACGTCCTTCCTGCTGTTCGTAGATCAGTACGCCGGCACCCTGGTCGGCAATCATGGCCAGCGCCATTTCAAGCTGCTGGCGACAGTCGCATCGTAGGGATCCGAAAACGTCACCGGTCAGGCATTGCGAGTGAATGCGCACCAGCGGCGGTGTGGAGTGAACGTCGCCCATCACTAGCGCGATGGCAGTTTCCGGGTGCCGGTCTTTGCCGAACTCCCCCTCGAACCCCATGATGCGAAACTCTCCCCATCGAGTAGGGAAGCTGGCGGATGCAACATGCCGTACAGAAAGAGGACTCACAGAAACATTATAGCGATGGCGTTACCCGCGCGGGGTCTGAGGGAAGTGGTAATGCACATCCTGCTTGGAAGGAATGGGGACACCGAAGCGCGTGGCGGGCAGGAAATGCCAGTTTTCCAGCGCGGCGAGCACCTTGGCGTCTACCGTGGAACTTAGGCTTGAAATGACAATTGTTTGAACAATGTTGCCCTGCGCATCAATCGTGATCTCGATAATCTCATCGCCCTCGCGCATGCCCGCTGGGAGATCAGCAATCTCGACTCGTGGATCGGGAGAGACGATTGGCAACGCCGGTCGAACATCCGGTCCAGTCAGTGATCCATCAGAGACCGATCCGTAGGGAGAACCCGCAGCCCGTGGATGAACCGTGGAGCCTGCAATGTCCGTCTTGGAGTCTGCCCCGTCGTTTGTCTGATCAAGCAGGCGCGCCGCATTCTTAGCAACGTTCACTCGATTCCAGGTTAGATGTTCCCTGGCCATTTGATTCCTGCCCTTGAAGGATGTGCCGGAAGGAACATCTCTGACCATCTCGGAATCTTTGCCGGGCCAATACAGATGGGCAATGTATTTGCTGTTTTCGCCCCTCACAAGAAACGATGGCGTCAGGAATGTTGGAGCCGGGGAATGCAGCAGCCAGCCTAGAAAAATAGCATGCACCAGCAACGAGAGAGACAGCGCGGTGACTCTCTCTCGATAGCGCCTGCCTAGCAGTGGTGCGAACATGCCTTTATTAGACGTCGAAAACCTCTATCGGTAAACAATCTTTTCCGTTGGGGAAATCAAAGAGAAGCCAAGCCTCAATCCAGCAGCCCGTGCAACTTTGATGAATCACGGACGTTAACTATTCGAAGCCAAACCGCGCTGGTGCCGATTTTTGCGGTGATAAAATTCACTCACCTTCGTATCTGCAGATGCGAACATGCAGACAATGAACTCATTTCGAACCGAGATGGGGGTTGTGCTCTCGACGACCATACTGCGCCTTACAGTCGCGGCAATTCTCGGAGGGATTATCGGCCTGGAGCGGCAATTAAAACATAAGCCCGCGGGCTTGCGGACGAATATGTTTATCTGCTTCGGCTCTGCACTTTTCACCGTCCTCTCCGGCCAGCTTGCCGGGAGTTTGGGAGGAGATCACACTCGTATTGCGGCTCAGATAATCCCAGGCATCGGCTTTATCGGTGCTGGTTCGATTCTTCACGCGCGCGGCTCGACTATGGGATTAACCACTGCGGCCACCGTCTTTGTGGTGGCTTCTGTGGGAATGGCCGCTGGTGGCGGGCTTTACATTACCGCCGTGTTCGCTACAGGAGTAATTCTGATCGCACTGGCGCTCCTGGGGCAATTCGAAAAACGCCTGTCACTGCGATCGCTGAGCTACACGTTCGAAGTGACCGGCAAAAACACTGATGCCGTGCTGAACGAACTTAGCAAGGTGCTCGACGCCGAAGAGTTGGACATGGAAGAGATCAATGCTGTCTCTGCTGATGGGAGTTCGCGCGTTGTATTTTCCGTGAAGTGCGTCAAGACCCAGGAAGAAGACCTGAATGTGCGGCTGCACGAGTCCGGCGTCTTTTCCAGCGTCAGAATGTTGGGCAGCACCGAGCACGAATGACTCTTGCCTCCACTGTAATTCCCTTTGTAAAAGCGAGCGCCTGCGGAAATGACTTCCTCATCATTGATGGCATGCATGCTCCGGCGGATATAGCAAGCTTCAGCCGGCGCATTTGCGACCGGCATGCAGGTGTAGGCGCCGACGGTGTGGAGTGGCTCTTTCCCGCGCAGGATGCAGATGTGCGCGCCCGGCTTTTCAACGCCGATGGCTCAGAGGCCGAAATATCGGGGAATGGAACTCGTTGCGTAGCTGCTTACCTTTGCTCCGAGCAGCCTAGGGAACAGGTGACGATTCGCACCGGGGCTGGAATAAAGAAATGTACGCTCACCAGCCACAATGAAGCTCAATACGAGTTCGAGATCGCCATGGGAGAACCGCAAGTGGGTGACGAGTTTTCTATTAAACTGGCATTCGGCGAGGTGAGAGGGATCCCAGTTTCCATGGGAAACCCTCATTATGTGGTGTTCGTCAGTGAATTTGCTCCTGGTTGGCAGGCCGAGGCGGCGGAGATCGGGCGGCATCATGACTTCAAGCACGGGATTAACGTTGAGTTGGTAAACATTAAAGATAAGCAGAATATAGAAGCTCGCTTTTTCGAACGCGGAGTCGGCGAGACGCAGTCCTCCGGGACCGGTTCATGCGCCTCAGCCGTTGCTGCAATCACAGCTAAACGGGCAGCCTCGCCGTCGCGCGTGCACACTCCCGGTGGAGTACAGACAGTACGCTGGGAGGGGGAGGTTTTCTTGCGAGGTAAGGCGCAGCTCATTTGCCGGGGGGAGTTTTTCGTTTAACGAGCCTAGATGCCAGCCACTGCCA
>DAIMDJ010000177.1:1660-5995 GCA_036725905.1 Terriglobales bacterium | reverse complement strand
CACAAGCAGGATACGAATGAAGCCCATGGCGAACCACTCGGGGAAGAGGAAGTTCGACTGGTAAAGAAATTCTATGGCTGGCCGGAGGATGCAAAGTTCCTGGTTCCGGACGGAGTGTTGGAAACTTTTCGCGATGGGATAGGCAAACGCGGCCGCAAGCTTCGCGACGATTGGAAAAAATTGTTCGACTCCTACGCGCAGCAATTCCCCGAACTTGCTGACCAGATCAACGGGATGCAGCATCGCCAGCTTCCAGATGGCTGGGACAAGAATCTGCCGACGTTTCCTACTGATGCCAAGGGTGTTGCTACGCGTGACAGCTCTGGCAAGGTTCTCAACGTTCTCGCTCAGAATGTGCCTTGGATGGTTGGCGGATCAGCGGACCTTGCGACCTCCGACAGAACCCGATTGAAGTTTGAAGGCGCAGGCGATTTCCAACCTGGGAGCTACGGCGGGCGCAATCTCCATTTCGGTGTCCGCGAACACGGGATGGCAGCGGCGCTGAATGGCATGGCGGTCTCGAAAGTCCGGCCTTTCGGAGGTACGTTCTTCAACTTCTCCGATTACATGAAACCGGCGGTGCGACTCGCTGCGCTGATGGAGATTCCAACCATCTTCATCTATACGCATGATTCAATCGGCCTGGGGGAAGACGGTCCTACGCATCAGCCGATTGAGCAATTGCCCTCATTGCGCGCCGTTCCAGGACTGGTGCTCTTGCGTCCGGCCGACGCCAACGAAGTCGTCGAAGCATGGAAGGTCATCATGCAGTTGAAGCACGAGCCGGCAGCGCTGGTGCTGACACGTCAGGCGGTCCCGACGTTTGACCGTACAAAATACGCTTCCGCCGCAGGCGTGGCCAAGGGCGCTTACATCCTGGCAGATGCGCCAGATGGCAAGCCGCAAGTAATATTGATGTCCAGCGGCAGCGAGGTTCAGCTCTGCATCGCTGCTTATGAGCAGTTGAAATCGGAAGGAGTGAAGGCGCGCGTGGTCAGCATGCCTTCCTGGGCCATCTTTGAAAGGCAAAGCGAGGAATATAAGCAACAGGTATTCCCGCAAGAAATAAAGGCGCGAGTCGCGGTAGAGCAAGCGTCGACATTTGGCTGGTCGCAATACGTTGGACCGCATGGCAAGGTAATCGGTATGCACACGTTTGGATCCTCGGCGCCGTTGAAGGACGTATTAAAGAAATTCGGCTTCAGCCCGGACAAAGTGGTTGAGGCCGCGCGTGCCACAATCGCGGAAACGAAGTAGTCGACATCGGCCCGAGCAGTGCGTAACGCCGAACCTTTCTTAGCTTGCAGTGGAAAGCCGCGAAGCGGCACAAGAATACAGCCCACGGCGTAAGCCGTGGGTCAGAGCGCCAATAAAAGAAGCCCCGCAGGGGGCGAAAGAGGCGCATTAAAATTCACAGCGTGCATTAATGGAGACGCACATATGAATCCCACCAGCGTTCTCGAGACCGCGAAAGCTACCAATCCTCTCCTCGATCTTCAGAAGTTCGGGCAATCGATTTGGCTGGACTACATCCGCCGCAGCCTGATCACCAGCGGTGAGCTCCAGCGCCTGATGGATGAAGACGGGCTGCGAGGCATCACCTCGAATCCGTCTATTTTCGAAAAGGCCATTTCCGGCAGCACGGATTATGCCGATCTGCTGAACTCTCTGAAATCGCGAACCGATCTCGATGCCAAGGCGCGGTACGAGATTCTTGCCATACGCGATATTCAAGACGCCGCCGACATTCTGCGGCCTGTATACGAAAGCACCAAACGTCGCGACGGCTATGTGAGCCTGGAGGTCTCGCCATATTTGGCCCGCGACACGCAAGGTACTATCCAGGAAGCGCGGGCGCTCTGGAAATCTGTCGCCCGCGAGAACGTGATGATCAAGGTTCCCGGCACGCCGGAAGGGATTCCAGCATTTCAGCAGCTCATCAGCGAAGGCATCAACATCAACGTCACTCTTCTCTTCTCACAGAAAGTGTACGAGGAGGTTGCCGAAGCCTACATTGCCGGTCTCGAGCAGCTCGCCGCCAAAGGCGGAGACATAAGCAGGATGGCCAGTGTGGCAAGTTTCTTCATCAGCCGGATCGATAATTCCGTCGACGCGCAACTTGCTGCGAAACTGAAAACGACAAACGACGAACGCGAACAAGCAAAGGTGAGAAGTCTTCTCGGAAAAGTTGCTATCGCAAACGGAAAACTCACCTACCAGCGCTATCTAAAGATTTTCGGCACTGATCGATGGAAGAAGCTCGTCGCGAAAGGCGCGCAAACTCAACGCGTGCTCTGGGCCAGCACCAGCACCAAGAATCCCAGCTACAGCGATGTGATGTACGTCGAAGAAATGATCGGTCCGGATACCGTAAACACGGTGCCTCCCGCGACACTCGATGCCTTCCGAGACCACGGTCACGCCCGCCAAAGTTTGACGGAAGACATCGAAGGCGCGCGCCAGGTTATGGCGACGCTCGCGAGTGTTGGGATTTCCATTGATGAGATCACAGCTAAGCTTACTGAAGACGGCGTACGCCTCTTTGCCGAGGCTTTTGACAAGCTTCTGGAAGCAGTAGAAAAAAGCGGTAAGTCAGAGACCAGCCCGCAGGTCAATCGCCAATCGTACAAACTCCCCGAAGAATTAGCCGCCGCCGTTAAGACCAACTTAGACGATTGGCGCGCTGCGGGAAAGGTCCGCCGTCTGTGGCAACGCGATGCGTCGCTGTGGACCGGCGCCGACGAATCGAACTGGTTGGGCTGGCTCGGCATTACTGAAGACGAAATTACTCACAGCAGCGACCTGCAGCGCGTAGCAGAAGATGTCAAGAAAGAAGGTTTCAGCGACATTCTCTTGCTCGGCATGGGCGGTTCCAGCCTGGCGCCGGAAGTGTTGGCGATGACGTTCGGTAAGATCGACGGCTTCCCCCGGCTGCATGTTCTCGATTCCACCGACCCGGTGCAGATTAGGGCATCCGAGGACAAGCTCGATCTCGCGAACACTTTTTTTATTGTCTCAAGCAAATCCGGCTCGACGCTCGAGCCTAACATCTTCAAACAATATTTCTTCGAGCGGGTGAAGCAGATTGTGGGGCCAGAAAAAACCGGTAGCCACTTCATCGCCATCACCGATCCTGGTTCGAAGCTCGAGCAAGTCGCAACAGCAGACCGCTTCCGTCAGGTTTTTCACGGGCTTCCCAGCATTGGCGGACGTTACTCCGCGCTTTCGAATTTCGGCATGGTGCCTGCCGCGCTAATGGGGTTGGATACCATCAAGTTCCTCGATCTCACAGAAGAAATGGTAGAGGCTTGCGCTTCCTGCGTTCCGGTGGAAGAAAATCCCGGCGTGGTGCTGGGAATAATTCTCGGGACGGCGGCCAAGAGCGGCCGTGACAAAGTCACCATCGTCACCTCCCCCGGCATCTCCGATCTCGGCGCGTGGCTGGAACAGTTGCTGGCTGAGTCGACCGGCAAACAAGGTAAAGGAATTATTCCCGTCGATCGTGAAGAGCTTGGGCCACCGGAGTTCTACGGCAATGATCGCATCTTCGCGTACGTGCGGCTCGGGGGTGCCGCCGATTCGGCGCAGGATGCAAAGATTGCTGTGCTTGAAGAAGCGGGCCATCCAGTAGTGCGCATTTCCGTCGCGGACACGTACGATCTTGGACAGGAATTTTTCCGCTGGGAAGTCGCTACCGCAGTCGCAGGCTCAATTATCGGAATCAATGCCTTCAATCAGCCCGATGTCGAAGCCAGCAAAGTTGCTACGCGCAATCTGACTGCCGAATACGAAAAGAGAGGATCTCTTCCCGAAGAAAAGCCCTTCTTCGAGGAGGGCGGGATCAAGCTGTTTACGGACGACAAGAATTCTGATGCTTTGGCGAAAGCTAGCGGAAGCGAAAAATCTCTTGCTGGCTATCTTCGTGCCCATCTCAATCGCTTGACTAGCAGTGACTACTTCGCCCTGCTCGCCTACATCCAAATGAACTCGGACCATATCTCGCGATTGCAGGAGTTGCGTCACCTGTTGCGCGATAAGAGGCACAACGCGACCTGCGTCGGCTTCGGCCCACGATTCCTGCATTCCACCGGACAGGCCTACAAGGGCGGCCCAAACAGCGGTGTGTTTCTGCAGATCACCTGCGATGATGCCGCCGACCTGCCGGTTCCGGGGCAGAAGTACACGTTCGGAGTGGTCAAAGCTGCGCAAGCCCGAGGGGACTTCCAGGTCCTGGCCGAGCGCGGCCGCCGAGCCTTGCGCGTTCACCTCGGCAAAGACTTGCAGGCTGGATTGGTGGTACTGCAGGCCGCATTTCGTAAAGCGTTAAGCTGATCT
>DAIMDJ010000177.1:0-1560 GCA_036725905.1 Terriglobales bacterium | reverse complement strand
CAGCTCAAAGACAAAGGCATTCATTACGTGGATGTCGGTACCAGCGGCGGGGTTTGGGGCCTCGAACGCGGTTACTGCATGATGATCGGCGGCCCGAAGGAAGTCGTTCGGCAACTTGATCCAATTTTCAAGACGCTTGCCCCTGGCCGGGGCGACATACCCCGCACTCCGGGCCGCGAGAAGCTGCCCGGAACCGCCGAAGACGGCTATATTTATTGCGGCCCATCCGGAGCGGGTCATTTCGTAAAGATGGTCCACAACGGAATCGAGTACGGCATCATGCAGGCTTACGCGGAGGGCTTTGATATCTTTCATAATGCCAGCGGCAAAGAGCTGCCGGAAGATTACCGCTACGATCTGAATCTTGCCGACATTGCGGAAGTCTGGCGGCGCGGCAGCGTAGTAAGCTCATGGTTGTTGGATTTAACGGCGATGGCTCTCGCCGAAAACCCCACGCTTTCCGAATACTCAGGTTTCGTGCAGGATTCGGGCGAGGGCCGCTGGACGATTCAAGCGGCCATCGATGAAGCCGTGCCAGTCGATGTTCTCTCGGCTGCGCTATTTGTCCGTTTCCGGTCACGTCAGGAACATACATTTGCGGAGAAAATGCTCTCAGCCATGCGCCAGAAGTTCGGCGGACACGTGGAACCCACAGCCAGCAAGAAGACGGCGTAACGTTGGCATGATTACGAGGTAATTGGAAATGCTCGACACAGCGACAATGCCGGTTGCGGCGCAAACCCGAGTGGGGCGACCGGGTGATCCTTGCGTCATGGTAATCTTCGGCGCCGCGGGTGATTTGACTCGCCGCAAGCTGGTTCCTGCGCTTTACAATCTTGCCCGCAATCAGTTGCTCTCGCGCGAATTTGCTGTCCTCGGAATCGCGCATAGTTCCATGTCGGAAGAAGAATTTCGAAAAAAGGTTGTTGAGGATGTGCGGCAATATACGGGAAATGACGGAGATCCCGACCTGATCGAATGGTTTATACGCCACATGTATTACGTCACAGGCGAGTTCGAAGACAAGAATATCTACCCACAACTAAAAAGTCATTTGGCGAAGATTGACAAAGAGCATTCGACGCACGGTAACTATTTCTTCTATCTTGCGACCGCACCCAACTTCTTCGGGCCAATCGTGGAGCAGCTCTCAGCAGCCGGGCTGATGGAGGAAGATGGCCAGCACTGGCGTCGCGTCATTATTGAAAAGCCATTCGGGCACGACCTGGAATCCGCCAAGGCCCTCAATCAGCAACTCTTGCGCGTAGCCAGCGAGAAACAGATCTACCGCATCGACCACTATCTCGGCAAAGAAACCGTTCAGAACATCTTAGCTTTCCGCTTTGCGAACGGAATCTTCGAGCCCATCTGGAACCGCCGTTACATCGATCACGTACAAATCTCTGTGGCGGAGACTGTCGGCGTTGAGCAGCGCGGCAGTTACTACGATAATGCCGGCGCGCTGCGCGACATGGTGCCTAACCACATCATGCAGCTCATCAGCCTAACCGCGATGGAACCGCCGGTTTCCTTTCAAGCCGACGCCGTCCGCGATGAGCA
>DAIMDJ010000176.1:2315-6051 GCA_036725905.1 Terriglobales bacterium | reverse complement strand
GACTACGTCCGCCAGGTGGATGTGCACTCGCATTGGATCGGCCTCGCGATGTTGATGATCGTGCTAGGAGCCGCATTCGATCGCGTAGCATTCGGTGAGCGGCTAAAGTTGTGGACCGCTTGGGCATTACTCGCCGGGTCTGTGCTATTCCCTTTGGGAGTGATTCTTCAAACCGCGAGCCACGGCAGCATGTTCGCCTCGGCGCTTGCAATTGTGGGATCGGCATTGGTCATCGGTGCACTGGCAGTTACGGCTTTTGGTTTTATGCGGGAGAAGACTGCTTCGTAGTGACTCCAACACCTGGAGCAGGATGCCCTCGGTGCAGCCAGCAAAATGCCGGTTCTACATTTAAACTGAATCGCTCAATTTAACTGCGACAATGAATCCACGAGCTTTCCACTATCACCGTGCCGCTTCGCTGAAGGAAGCTTCCACTATGCTCTTGCAACTCGGCGAAGAAGCCAAGCTGCTCGCAGGAGGCCAGAGCCTGATCCCGCTGATGAAGCTGCGCTTCGCCAGCCCAAAGCATCTTGTGGATCTGAATTTCATCTCCGGGACGTCTTACATCAAGGAAGAAAACGGCGCCTTGCGATTTGGCGCCTTGACTCGGCACGCGGAGGTCGAGTATTCGGCCAGTGCTGCGAAGCTCCCAATTCTTCACGACTGCGCATCGGGCATTGCCGACGTACAAGTCCGTAATCGTGGAACCATCGGCGGATCGCTCGCCGAAGCCGATCCCAGCGGGGATTGGGCCACGGTGTTGATGACGCTCGAGACGGAAGTTCGTTGTCTCGGCACGAAAGGCGAGCGGATCATCCCACTCCCGGAATTCATCAGAGACGCTTATACAACTGCCCTATTACCCGATGAAGTGCTGAGCGAGGTCATAATCAAAGTTCCCCCGAGAGCGAGCGGAGGCGCGTATCTGGCCTTCAAGCGCTCGGCGCCCGTGTATCCCACCGCGAGCGCAGCTGTGCGGCTAACGATGGAGGGCGATGTGTGCAAAGAAGCCGCAATCGTGCTGGGCTGTGTGGGGTTGACTCCGATCAAGTCAAACGACGCTGAAACTGCATTACGAGGACAACGGATCACAGAGAAAGCTATCTCGGCAGCCGTGGAAAGCGCGCGGGCGGCTGCCGACCCCCAATCCGATATGCGTGGTTCCGCGGAGTACAAACGAACACTGGTTGGTACGCTAGTCAAGCGCGCGATTGAAATTGCCGTGCAGCGCGCGGGTGGCAAGCAAGTCGAGGTAAGCCACATCTATGCCTGAAACGATCGAGAACGTCGCAATCAAAGTAAGCGTGAACGGCAAACCGCGCTCGCTAAACGTCGAGCCGCGCATGTTGCTGGTCGAATTCCTGCGCGAGCAACTTGATCTCACGGGGACACATGTCGGCTGCGATACAACTTATTGCGGAGCGTGCACGGTTTTGATGAACGGCGCAGCGGTGAAATCGTGCACCATATTCGCTGTTCAGGCTGATGGCGCGGAGATCACGACGGTTGAGGGACTGGAAAGCGCTGGCCAACTTCATCCCATTCAGAAGGCCTTCGGCGACGCTTACGGCTTGCAGTGCGGATATTGCACGCCCGGCCTGATGCTGTCAGCTTCGCAGCTACTCTCCCGCAACAAACAGCCGAGTGAAAAAGATATCCGCAAAGCCATCGCTGGGAACACCTGCCGCTGCACGGGATATCAGAACGTGCTCAAAGCGATCCAGTTGGCCGCGCAGAATATGAAGGGGGTCTGAGGTAATGGCGATCAAGTTCGGTGGGGAGTTTGAGGTCAAAAAAACGCCGGAAGAAGTGTATGACTTCCTCACCGATCCCAAGAGATTCGCTCCTTTGCTGCCGGATTTTCAGGGGATGACGCAGCAGGATGCAACACACTTTACTGTCAAAGTGAATGTCGGGATTTCCTACATCAAGGGGACGGCGGAAGTGAAAATGCAGCTCGCCGAAGCCGATCGCCCTAAACGTGCGCAGTATAAGGGTCAAGGCAGTGTGGCAGGTGGAAATGTTTCGCTGACGGCTGGATTCGATTTGTCGCCGGTGGACAGCGGAACTAAAGTGGCTTGGCAGGGAGAAGCACAGATCTTTGGACGGCTGACTTCGGTTGCGGGCGGGCTGCTCGAGCCGCTGGGTCGAAAGAACGTGCAGAAACTAATCGACGGATTGCAGGCAGCCCTTAAGTAAATACGTAGGGACAGCCGCCCCCGGCTGTCCATCGAGCGCAGCTCGACGGCTTTTCAAAACGTAGGAAGCGGAGGACCAGCAGGTGAGTTCCGGGACTGACAGCAAGAACTGGGTAGGCAAACCTCTTCCGCGCAAAGAAGAGAATCGCCTGCTGCGAGGCCGCGGCAAGTTTGCCGATGACATCAAATTGCGCGAGATGCTCTATCTGCACTTCGTGCGTTCTCCTTATGCCCACGCGAAGATCGTCAGTGTGGATACTTCCGCCGCCGAAGCACTCCCCGGGGTAGTCTGCACTCTGACCGGCGCAGAGATTGCGGTGCAGACACAGCCTTTCATCGAAATCGGGCCGGAGCCGTTTGCGAAGATCAAAGACTACCCAATGGCAGCATCAAAGGTCCGCTATCAAGGCGAGCCAGTCGCCGCGGTAGTGGCGGAATCGCCCGCAATCGCAGACGACGCGGCCGAACTCGTTCAGGTGGAATATGAGTCGCTCGATCCGGTCGTTGATGCTGAGGAAGCATTACAAGATAAGAGCCTGCTCCATGAAGAGGCCGGAACCAATCGTGTGTGGAATGGCGTTTTCGAATATGGCGACGTCGAGAAAGCATTCAAAGACGCAGCGTACATCGTCAACATCGACCGCCTTCATTTTCATCGCTTCTCGAGCACACCTCTTGAGAACAACGTCGTCATCGCCGCGTGGGATCCTAAAGATGAACGCATCTATTACTCCTGCAACAATTCGTTCCCCTCATTCGCGATTCAGTTTCTCGCGGCGCATCTGAATGTTCACATCGATCGTATTCGTGTAGAGACCTCTGATATCGGTGGCAGCTTTGGCATCAAGATCACCAGCTACCCGCAGATGGCAGTCTGTGCGATGGCTTCGAAGAAAGCCGGAGGATACCCGGTAAAGTGGGTGGAAACGCGCTCCGAGCACATGACCTCGAGCGCGCATGGAAATGAACGAACTTTTCGCGACACCCGGGTTGCGCTGGATAGAAACGGCGTGATTACTGCGATTGTCTCGCGGCACATCGACGATTGCGGCGCTTATCCTCGCTATGAACCTCTCGGCTGCGTGATCTGGTCACAGGTCTTTCCCGGGGTGTATCGATTCAAGAACGCGCGCATTGACTTCAGCCAAGCTGTGACCAACAAATGCCCGGTGGGTCCAAACCGCGGATACTCCCGGATGCAGCACCTGTGGTTTTTGGAGCGTGTGGTGGATATATGTGCGCATGAACTGCGAATCCCGCCGGATGAGATGCGATTGCGCAACTATATCCGTACAGAAGAATTTCCTTACACCACGCCGAATGGCTGTGTGTACGACTCAGGAAATTATCCCAAGATGTTGGAGCTGGCGAAACAACTGATCGGGTGGGATGAGTGGAAGAAGAAACAGACTGAAGCGCGTAAACAAGGACGGCTGATCGGGCTCGGCATCGGCACGACGCTCGACTCAGGCACTAATAACTTCGGCCAATCGCAAATCGTAAATCCCGCCCTGCCGTATTCTGGCAATTCCCAAGGC
>DAIMDJ010000176.1:0-2215 GCA_036725905.1 Terriglobales bacterium | reverse complement strand
CGGCCAATCGCAAATCGTAAATCCCGCCCTGCCGTATTCTGGCAATTCCCAAGGCTCGAATTGCAAGCTGGATATTTATGGTGAAGTCGTGGTTGCAGTTGGTTCTTGCCCGCAAGGTCAAGGACATGAAACCACTGCGGCACAAGTGGTCGCCGATGTGTTGAACATCCATCCTGACCTGGTGACTGTTCGAACCGGCTTCGATACCGAGCGCAATGTGCACACTGGATTCTCGGGTACTTACGCGAGCCAGTTTGCGGTCTCAGGTCTATCTGCCGTTCACGGCGCTGCGCAAAAGTTGAAAGCGGAGATGCAGCGGCTGGGCGCATTTGCGCTTCAGACTACAGAAGATGGTCTCGAGTTCGGGATGGGTGCGCAAGGCCCGGAGATTCGCGCGAAAAACAATGGCAAGGCAATCAACTACTGGGGCTTGGCAAATCTGGTGAATGCCAACAGCGCCGCCTTGCCGCCTGAACTTTATGACGTCACGCTGAACTGCCGTTATATCTGGCGGGCGCCATTCAAGGTTCCCGATAAACAGAAGAAGTACGGAAACCTGACCTTGACCTATGCCTCGCAGCTTCACATCGCGGCTGTAGAAATCGATTGCGAAACTTTTATTCCTCGGATTCTTGACTACGTCGCCGTGGATGACTGCGGCACGGTAATCAATCCGCCGATTGTCGAAGGCCAGGTATACGGTGCGACTGCGCACGGCATTGGCGCAGCACTGATGGAAAACTGTGTCTATGATGCCGTGGGGAATATGCTCACCAGCACGTTCAGCGACTACACGCCGATCACGGCTGTGAACATGCCGCATGTGAAATACGGACACATCGAAACGCCATCGCCGCACAGCTACAGCGGCGCAAAAGGCATGGGCGAAGGTGGCGCTGCGCCGATTCATACCATCTCGGCGGCATTGCAGGACGCCCTATTTGATAAAGGCATTGTGATCGAGGATTCGTTCAACAATGCCGACAGCTTATTCCGCGCGCTGGTTGGGAAAGAGACAAGCCAGGCGGAAAAGCTGGTGAAAGTGGAGCGGCGAGCCTAGCGGTTCGCACACAGCTCGGCCGGCGAGACGCCGGCGCTACTAATGAAGCGAGTTTGCATAATTGGTTGCGGTGCTATCGGGAGCCTCTACGCGGCTCACTTGGCACGGGTCACCGAGGTGTGGTGCTTCGTGCGGCGCGAGGAGCATGCGCAGGCACTGAATCTAGAGGGATTGTCTGTCTCGGGTAGGCACAAGTTTCGTGTAGCGCTCAAGGCGACCACCCGTCCTGACGAGCTCCCGGACTGCGACCTGGGGATTGTGGCGACGAAAGCAACGCAAGTGGCGGAGTCGATCGCTCCTGTCGGCGCTCATTTTGATAACGGTGTGATTATTTCCGCGCAGAATGGACTCGGGAGCGAAGAGATCATCGCGGAGCACACGCGAGGACAGGTCATTCGCGGCACGACCTTCATGAGCGGCACCAAGCACAGCGACACGCAAGTACAGTACGAGCTCGACACGGCGACCTGGATTGGCCCATTTGAACCGCGTGGAACTCCGTTTGCCACGGTGAAGCAGGCTGCTGAGCTGATCGTATCTGGTGGCCTGAAGGCGGAAGCATTGCCGGATGCGCGTCCGGCGCAATGGTCGAAGCTGATTTTTAATGCGTCGGTGAATGGCGTTTCCGCGCTGACTGGGTTACCGCATTCGCCGCATTTTGCCGATGAGAGCGACTTTGGAGATCTCGGTCATCTACTGCATGAGCTAATTAGCGAAGGCAAATGCGTGGCCGCCGCGGTCGGCGTCGAGCTGCATGAAGATCCGTGGGAGATGAACAAGATTGGCGCAATGACCAATCACCCGCCCTCAATGCTCTACGATGTGCGCCGTCAGTTGCCGACCGAGGTGGATTTTCTCAGCGGCGCCATTGCGCGCGAAGCTGAACGAGTGGGGGTGGCGGCACCGCTGCATACAGCCGTATACCGGCTGATAAAAGGCAAAGAAGCGGCGTGGACGTTTAAAGAGGAAAACTGCCCGGTCGCAATTCGGAGGACCGCAACTTAATGGCTTGGCCACTTGACGAAGCGAAACTGAACCGGGTCCGCGCTCTGATGAAAGATCAGGATCTGAGCGCGCTGGTGGTGCGCGCGCCCGACAACGTGCTGTATCTCACCAACTACTGGTGCATGAAGGGCTATGACGCAGTTGTTTTTC